>CAZPTO010000043.1:0-10125 GCA_964589155.1 uncultured Bacteroidaceae bacterium
CGCTGAAGAAGCATGTAAATCCACTGAAGTAGTAAAAACCGGATTCGCCGAGACAGATTGCTGGTTACTGCCACTGGCGGCATTTAACGCATCCAGGTCGCTGCAGGAACCGTTCCAGTAGGCAAGATCAGTCCCGGTATTGTAATAACAGTTGTAATTGGCAGATAAAAACGCAGTATTCTTGGTATAAAAACTGTACGCTGTACCCTGGTTATAAAAGATATTGTTGACCAGGTTAATATCCTGCGAATTCTGAATATCACATGCCAGGGCACTTCCGTTGTCTGAATCCACGGAAACAGAGTTGAAGTAGATGTCCAGGTGATCACACATGTACAGGCTCAACAGGTCATAGTTCACGTTTTGAAAATCCGTTGCCAGCATGTTGTTCGCGATCAGGCCGGTTTTGAAATTTTCAAAGCCCACATTGTTCAGATAGAGCATCTTTCCGTATTTTGACCTGATCAGGTTTCCCGTGATCTCCAGGTCTGTGTCCACATTAGCAACATACATTCCATAGATACTGCTATGTAATACATTGTCTTTTATAAAGAGGTTATGTACGTTTCTTATTTGCATATTCTGATACCCGTTTTCCGCATAATTACCGATAAAGTGAAATTCACCCGGCGCGGATGGATACTTTCCGTTATTCATATAAATAGCCGTGGTGCCGTCAAAGAGGCTGTCATTCGCAAAGCGCAGGTAATGGAAATTAATGTCGGAAGCCATCACAAGGATGCCTTCTGCACTTGCATCTGCCTGGTCGTTCCCGTAGAAATTGCAGTTCAGCACTTCCAGGCTGTCCACCAATCCTTCAAGTTCCAAAATCCTGGCATAGCGGGCGTCCATTCCGTGCAAGCTCATATTTCTCAGCTTCAAAAAGGAGGCGCCCCTGAGATACAGGATATAATTGTCATCGCTGTCTTCTGCGTTGTACCAAAGGTGTACATCCTCACGCCTCCCGGTGGAAGATTCGATGATCAGGGGACTTAATGAAGATGCACCAGCTATAGGTGTAATCTGGCACTGCTCCTCATAATAAGCCGGGAGGTATTGCAAACGAACCGTGTCACTCATCCCCCTCACGCGCAGGTCATCCGCTGCTTCGTTCAGGTTGGAATAATCCCCGCCACTTCCAATGGTATAGCTCCCCGCCATGGGAGGTGAGGTACCTGCCCCGGCAGTGAATTCCCAGGCGCCGATGTCCGGATGCGTATCGTCCCGGTCCACACTGTCTATATCAATATCTATTGAACCTACCGGCATTCCTGCTCCATCCAGCCATGCAGAGTTGGGTACCGGCAGTGCATTGCTGCTGTGGTTTGGGAAAGCAGATACGGAATGTTCATTTCTTTCGCTCACCTGTTTCAATGTCCTTAAATCTGCACAATTTTCACCCCAGTAGGCAAGGTAGTTACCGGTGGTATACAAATTATTATAGTCACACAAATTGACCTGGTCATCCTGTGTTGCGAAGATACAATACCCTTTATCCAGTGCCACCAGGTTGTTATTGATAATGTTTATTGTTGGATTGATGCAATAATTCAGATAAAGTACCTTAGCATTGGTAACGCTTGACGCATTCAACACAACAGTATTGTAGTAGAAGTTGATATATGAACAAGTTGTCATTTCCACGCCTTCATCTCCATATTCAGTTAGCGACACACTGTTGTTGCAGACGTAGCTTCGGTACCCGGGAGCAGAAGTCATGTTCCCCAGGTAAATTCCCTTGTTGGATATATTGCTGAGCCTGTTCGACATGACTGAGATGCTGCTGCTGGATCCCCGCAGGGTGATACCTATGCCTGAATAGGTTATTTCATTTCCAATAATTTCAGTATACTCATGCTTATTCAGATCCATGGCGGTATATCCAATGGTATCAAACCTGTTTGAATCTATTTTCGTCCTGAGGTTATAATTGGCAGCACAGTTCAGGTATATTCCATAGGATCCTTTCTTAAAATGGTTGTTCCTGATTGTGATATCCTGCAAGCCTGACCCGGAAGTATAGAGCAACGCATTCCTGGCCCGGGCATTGGTGTCATAATTCCCTTCCAGCTGGCATCCCTCCATCAGCAAATTGAACATATAGGTTTCCAGGTGGATCACCATGCCATAGATTTCATCCAGTGCCCTGAATGAAATATTCCTGATGCGCACAAAATTGCCAGAAATAATTTTCACAACAAAGTTATCCGCATCTCCTTCTGCATCATACTGCACCAGCACATCGGAAGCATTGCCGGAAAGGGATTGTATCGTGATGGTGTTTGTTTCAGAAGCCGTGGGGATATATGGAAGAGTAAACTGCTCGGTGTAGGTCCCTGCGGTTATATTGAAAACAACCGACCCGCTGAGTCCCTGTGCATCGAGATCCGCACATGCTTCGCTAATAGTAGCATAGTCCCCCCCGGAACCTATGATATAATCGCCCGATAACTGGGCGCGCACAGTCATTGAAGAGAAAAGAAAGAGCACTGATGGTGCAATGATCCTCGTGCACCAGGCAATTCGTTGAAATGCCTCGTTTAAAGCGGCAGTAGTTTTCATAGCATGTTGTTATTTAGGTTTTTCCTGTACATGAATAATCCATTGTTCCAATTGTATATTGGTTCAATGAATAAAATTACCTCACTACAGGATCAATGTAAATAACATAAACATGTGATATGTGAACGCGAGCCCGGTGAGCATTTAACCATGCAATAGTCCAGGTGAAAGCGCCAAAACAGGCCGGTGCGGACGAAAAGTATTCAGGTGCAATGTTGACGCAGGAATAAGCTGCGGACACTCAACGTGGTTCAAATATTATGATTTTCTGCGGCCTGGGTGCGATCCTGTTCCGATTGTTTCAATGCAGCAACAGCCAGCAGAATACCCAGCACGATCCCCAGGAATGCGGCAAAAAGGACCCTGAACTCCTCGGGCAGCAGGAAGGTAATGGTCTGCGCCGGGATCCAGAACAAGGGGATGGTCCGCTTGAATACAAAGTTCCATTGTACATCCCAGTTGATCATTCCGAAAATTGCCGCAAACCGGATCGGGGTGAAAAATCCCCTTATTGTCCCTCCCTGCGTGATGATATGTATGTCCGTGATCTTATGAAAAGTCATCATTACCGGGGCGTAGAAAAGGTTCAGCGCCGTGGAAATGGAAAATGCAACGAGGACCTTCCCCCAGGTCAGTCCAGAGACAAGCATATTTTCTGCTCCGTGAAACCCGATTTTCGCAAGCAATTTCGGTGTGCCTTCTGCAAAAATGGCAAACGCCATGTAGATCGTCATCCCGAGAAATCCCCATACCATCGCCCGGGGCAACAAACCGAATCCGGGCTGATAGTAACTACCTGTTTTGATCCGGAGTCCGATCACCTCTCCCAGTGTAGCCAGGATGGCAAATTTTATGAAACTCATGATCAGTCCATGCTCCAGGTTGAAGCGGTAATAGGCTTCAAAAACTTCATTGAACAGGAAAAATGGCAAAAAGAAAGCCACGAGTCCAAGTGTAAAATAGATGTCCTTGCGGAAAAACATATTCAACAAGTATGATTAAATGAATAAAACAGAAGACGAAAATATACAAAAATCATGAGTCCCAGTCAGGGTGTTTTGTGCAACATATGATCTGTAACAGTTAGCTCTTGATCTGACCAGATCATCACAACATTTCTTTCAACTGTTTGTGCTATAGATCTACTGTAGTTTCAGTTGATCTGTTACTGTTCATCTGCTGCAGATTCAGTGGGCCAATTATTCTTATCATCGGCCTGTTTTGGGATCGCACCTGTTGTTTAAAAGCATCTGTTCAGGAGGGTGTGCCATGGACGATCCTCCAGGTTTTTTGTAACTTGAAATTTTAAAAAGGAAATTTAAGAAGGAAACAACGAACGAAACCCCAAGAGTGAATTGCTATGTCCGAAATATTTGAAAAAATACCAGGGAATCACAGGTCCAAAATTCAAAAAAAACAACAACCGGAGTGGACCAGCCCCATGCTGGCGACGCTCACGAAAAAGCGATTTTCTGATCCTGACTGGATCTATGAAAGAAAACTTGACGGGGAGCGGTGCCTTGTATTCAAGAAAGGAAAAAACGTCCGGCTAATGTCACGAAATAAAAAACAGCTGAACGAGACCTATCCCGAGCTGGTGGATGCGGTCAGTGAACAACAGCACAGCTTCATCGCAGATGGTGAAATTGTGACATTTGAGAACGGAAAAACCAGCTTCTCAAAACTTCAGCAGCGGATGCACAGTAAAGGTGAGCAATCCAGCAACAAAGTGAAAGTGTTTTTTTACCTGTTTGATATGCTATACATTAATGACCATGACATTACCGGGCTGCCACTGAGAGACCGGAAAAAAGTCCTGTCCGGATCGATCAGCTTCTCTGTAGATCAACTGGTATACTGTACCCATATCAATGAACAGGGAGAAGATTTTTATAGCGAGGCCTGCAAAAAAGGATGGGAAGGGGTAATTGCCAAGGAAGCAACCTCGACGTATGTCCACTCACGGTCGAAAAAATGGCTGAAATTCAAGTGTGTCAACCGGCAGGAAATGGTTATTGGCGGATTCACTGATCCCCAAGGCAGCCGGAAGGGTTTTGGTGCATTGCTCATCGGCTATTATGAAAATAAAAAATTACAATATGCAGGAAAAGTAGGAACGGGGTATTCCGACGACCTACTGGAAGAATTGAGATCGAAAATGGACCGGTTGGAAACGGGTGAAAATCCATTTGAACAAAAAGATATCGGCGAGAAAAATGTTCACTGGATCAACCCCCGCCTGGTAGGTGAGTTCAAGTTTACGGAATGGACCAATGACAACCGCTTAAGGCATCCAAGCTTTATAGGTTTGAGGGACGATAAAGATGCTGAAGAGGTCACGAGAGAAAAGGCTGGCTCATGAAAAGGCCGCCTGAAAAGAAATGATCAGTTTTATGGTAAAGGTCTGCTTTTCCTCAGCACGATTCTTCCAGGTGTATTTCTTTGTATATTTATACCTACATCAAACCTATTATTAAAGCTTACGCGCATGAAAATTACCTATTTAACAATCCTGATTGTCTTACTTTTCTTTGCTTGCCAAAGCGACACACAGCAGGATAAAAACGCACTCCAACAACCGAATGTCGTACTGGTATTTATTGATGATGAGGGATACGGGGACGTCGGATGTTATGGAGCGACCGGATACGAAACGCCCCATCTTGACCAGATGGCGGCACATGGCATGAAATTCACAAATTTCTATTCTGCACAGCCAGTGTGCAGTGCTTCCCGGGCTGGATTAATGACCGGATGCTATCCCAACAGGATCGGTTTCTCGGGTGCACTTTTCCCACATCACTCCATAGGGATCAATCCCGATGAATACACGATGGCAGAAATGTTCAAAGACCAGGGGTATGCCACGGCGTGTTTTGGCAAATGGCACCTGGGCTGGCAAGAAGTGTTCCTTCCCCTGCAGCATGGATTCGATGAATATACCGGCATTCCCTATTCGAATGATATGTGGCCCCACAATGATGCCACCGGCCAACCTGTACCTGAAGACTCCCGCAGGGCAAAATTTCCCGAACTCCCGCTGATCGAGGGCAATGAGGTAATCGAGCGGATTACAGACCTCAATGGACAGGATAAGCTGACCACCCTGTATACCGAAAAAGCAGTCGATTTTATCAATCGCAACGCCGGCAATCCATTCTTCCTGTATGTTCCGCATACCATGGCGCATATTCCGCTTGGCGTATCCGATAAATTCAGGGGAAAAAGCGAACAGGGCCTGTATGGTGATGTAATGATGGAGATCGACTGGTCGGTTGGAGCAATACTGAGCGCCCTCAGGGAGAACAGAATCGAAGAAAATACGATTGTCATTTTCACTACTGACAATGGTCCGTGGCTGAACTTTGGCAACCATGCCGGATCATCCGGCGGACTTCGGGAAGGCAAGACCACCAGCTGGGAAGGCGGACAACGCGTTCCGTTCATCATCCAATGGCCGGAAAAGGTACCGGCTGGAAAAGTCTGCAGCCAGCTTGCATGTGCCATTGACCTCTTGCCAACCTTTGCGGCACTTACAGGTGGAAAGCTGCCTGATAACAAGATCGATGGTGTGGACATCTCATCGCTGTTCATGGGTGATTTCAGCAGCAGTCCGCGAGAGACCATTCTCTATTATCACGGCAGGAACAACCTGAACGGCGTTAGGAAAGGAAACTGGAAACTGGTATTGCCGCATACTTACAGATCCTACAACACGAAACCAGGTCAGAATGGATACGGTGGCAAGCGCATTCAAATGACCGTCGAAACTCCCGAACTCTATAATATGATGCGCGATCCCGGGGAACAGTACAATGTGATCGAATATCACCCGGAAAAAGCAGGGGAGCTGATGGAAGTTGTGAACCAGGCGCGGGAAACATTAGGAGATCTCAACGTAGGTATTGAAAAAGGCAGCGAAAACAGGGAAATAGGGAAACTTTAAAATATAATTAACTGAAGGAACAGCCGGAATGAAGCAGTGCGCATGAGGGCAGCGAGGGAACACCTTTAACTCACCTTGAGATGAATCAAAGCTTATCATCACTTTGATCATAGATTTTTAAATAAGAAATCACATGAAACTTTTGCCGAAATCTTTCAGCATTTTCTTAAGCGTTGCACTCTCTATTGTCCTGTTTGGAGGGTGCAAGCCCGAACAGGAAAAAACCAGGCCCAATATCATCCTGCTGATGACCGATGACCAGGGATGGGCACAAACAGGGTACTACCATCACCCGGTCCTGGAAACACCCAACCTGGACGCAATGGCTGAAAATGGATTGCGGTTGGACCGTTTTTATGCAGGTGCACCGGTCTGCTCACCTACGCGCGCGAGTGTACTTACCGGTCGGGCGAATGACCGGACCGGGGTTCCGAGCCACGGTCATGCACTCCGATTACAGGAAAAAACCATTGCAGAAGCGCTTCAAGCAGAAGGATACGCTACCGGGCATTTTGGTAAATGGCACCTGAATGCCCTGCGTGGCCCGGGGGTCCCGATTTTTAAAGACGATCCGAATGGTCCAGCGGGTTTTGGTTTCGACATGTGGGTGTCTGTTACAAATTTCTTCGATTTGGATCCCTTAATGAGCGACCAGGGGGAGTTCAAAGCCTTGGAAGGAACTTCATCTGAAGTGATTGTTGACCAGGCAGTTCAATTCATCCGTGAAAATGTTGAAGCGGAAATGCCCTTTTTTGCCGTGATCTGGGATGGATCGCCCCACCGGCCATTTCGGGCACTGGAACAAGACAGTGCACATTTCCGTCAACTGGATCCAAAAAGCCAGGCACACTATGGTGAGCTGGTGGCATTTGACCGGAGTGTCGGGGTGCTGAGAGATGCCCTGAAAGAATTCAATATTGCTGAAAATACGATTGTATGGTACTGCAGTGATAACGGCGGACTCCCAGATGTAGTACCTTCCTCTGTTAACGGGCTGAGGGGCTTCAAGGGATCTGTCTGGGAAGGCGGCTTGCGTGTCCCGGCGATCATTGAATGGCCTGCTGAAATAGAGCCCCGGATCACGGAATATCCGGCATCAACCATGGATATTTTTCCGACCCTTGCAGACATCCTGGACCTTCCACGCGATGTAATGAGCGATCCTATAGACGGGATCAGTATTCAACCCATCTTCTCAAAGGAGTTGCGGGAGCGCGAACTGGACATCCCCTTCCGGTTCAATAATACCGGGGCACTGATAGATAACAACTATAAACTGGTGGCCACGAACCGGGGGAAAGACGAATTTGAATTGTACGACCTGCAAATCGACCCTGGAGAAACAGAAGATATATCAGCAACAAACAAGGAGATTTTTAACCGGATGAAAAGTGCATTCCTTGAATGGAGTGCCTCGGTGGACGCCAGCGTGCGCGGCGAAGATTATCCTGAAGGTAAAGTACGTGACGATCATCCCATACGGCACTTCTGGAATGAGGATCCCAGGTACGAACCCTATTTTGAGGAATGGGTCAATCGACCCGAATACAAAAGTTGGGTAAAGGATAAGTAACAAGCATTTCTGAAAGGAACGCCCTGGCACAATACTGTCGTTTTACCAGGGCGTTCAAACGCTTTTCAGAGCGACCTTTGAAAATCTTACAGCAATCCGGGTAGTAAATGTTCCTGCCGGTTCGGTTTTATTGGACCGCTGCCGGTCGGTCTTTGTACTTTTATGCCCCCTCCATCAATCAGGTTTTTGATAACCCGGGTTCTGCCGCTTCCGTTGTTTGCCTGCGCTTCATAAAATACCAGATAATATAGGGTATGGATAATACCATATTCCCCAGGCCCCAGTAATATACCACGGTCTCATTGGCAAAAGCCGATGAGTCCATGATCGGAGTGAAGATATCATACGTGGCCCGGATCAGGATATGAATGGCCAGGGTATATACCCTTGCTGTTACATAAAGTTCCGGGCGTTTTTTCAGTACCGGATACAGCTCGGCAGCCAGCAATATACACAGGGAACTTGCTGCGAAACCCGGATTCTCCGCATAGACAAATGCAATGTTCCAGGTGGTATACAAAAAGTTCCAGACCGGGTCTGTATAGACCAGCAGGTCTCCCGGTTTCTCTTTCGAAATCAGCCATCCGCGACGCTTGCTCTTTTTTGATTTGAAGAGGGGAATCGTTACGATCAGGATAAATCCTGAGATGGCATTAAAATAGTTGCCAAGTGCAATATCCTTCAGCGACGCCTCCAGGATATTCAATCCAAGAATCCCATACAGGGACCAAAGCACCCAGTCCTTGCGGAAGAATTTCCACCATCCACCGCGCTCCTCATATTGCGCGATGCGGCCAAGACCAACGATCAGGGCGGTGGGTACAAGGACGGAAAGTGTTTTCACCCAACGAAACCAGCCGTCCAGCTGTGCATCCCATAAAGGAAAGGTAAAGAGGGCAAGGATCCAGAAGATCGCAGAGGCTTTGTAGTACTTACGCATCAGTTCCACGAGAATCATTAATATGCCGATATACAACGGCATCGAAACGAGGTATTGCCATGCAGGTATGTTCATATCTGTAATTTTTATAAATTAAACAACTGATAAATAAGTGTTACAGCTATGCTGTATATAACTGTTTTATAGCTGCACACATCCTGTGTAATTTCTATAAGTGAATATTTATTCATTTAAAACCCAAAAAAATTTATTGTTTTATAGCTTCCCAATTAATTTGAAATGCTTTCTCAATCCGGGCTTCATCGAGTGCATATATCCCGGAAATATGCTCATCGGCCAATTCACGGATAAAACCAAGCATGGCCAGGAACAGCATTTCATCATCGGCATCCTCCCTGATGACTTTTTCCAGTTGCCCCCGCCGGATCATCTCAAGTACCGGGGCTTTCATGGATTCAGCCATTTGAAGCTCATCACCTGAAATGTAGGGAGAGCGGTAATACTGCTCCAGGAAGACACTTTCGTCGTGGTGTTCAATCCTGTGCTTCAGGTAATTCATCCAGACCTGCTTAAGTCCCGCGATAAATGGTTGGCCGCTTTCGTATCCCTCCATGAAGCGTTCCGACGATTCACGGTTCAACTTTTCATACAGTTTTCTCAACAGCTCCTCTTTACTCCTGAAATAGATGTACAATGTGCCGATAGCCATTCCTGCCCTGTCGGCAAGTTTTGACATGGTGACACCGGCAATACCCTCCTTCCTGATGAGATCAAGGCTGGCCCGGAAAATCAGTTCTACCTTATTCAAATCTTTCGTTCTCACGATACAATAATAATGAATATTTGTTCATTTTAGAAATGCAAAAACATATTTTGCAACATAAATAATTCATTTTCATCGCACAACCTTATTTTTAAGAGGAACATGAATGCGTTTGACAGCAGTCACATATGAGGCCTTAATGGTCCGGAAAAAAAAAGAAAAAATGACCTGGGAGCGATTATTCATCTGCGGAATACTTCAAAACCATTTCAAAAAAGTCCACTCCCACATTCCAGAACCCCGGCATTAAGGGGTTCCAAATACCGGAGTCCCACATTAGGGAATGGAAAAGTAAACAGGCGGACTCCTCGTGGATATCC
>CAZPTO010000043.1:10225-14812 GCA_964589155.1 uncultured Bacteroidaceae bacterium
GGAGTCCCACATTAGGGAATGGAAAAGTAAACAGGCGGACTCCTCGTGGATATCCGCCTGTGAAAATATTGGTGTTGCAGGAAACAATACTATCTGCGCGATGACCTGCTGCTACCGCGGCTGCTGCCTGATGGCCGTGAAGCACTCCTGCTCCTGCTGGATGAACTGCGCTGAACAGAACTCCCCCTGCTGCTCCGACTGCTACTCCGGGAAACGCTTGGACTGCTCTTCCTACTACTGCTGCGGGAAACACTCGGGCTGCTCCTTCGGCTACTGCTGCGTTGTACCGAGGGACTGCTTTTTCTGCTGCTGCTCCTGGATACAGAGGACCTGCTTCTGCCCGGTGCACTGCGCTGGACAGAAGATCTGCTGTTACTGCTGCTACGTTGCACCGACGGACTGCTCCTTCTGCTGCCTTCGCGGGATACAGATGAACTGCTCTTCCTGCTACTGCTGCGTTGATATGATGGGCTGCTGCTTCTATTGCTGCTCCTTGACACGGCTGCCCTGCTACTGCCCTGGGTGCTGCTGCGCTGCACACTGGATCGGCTGCTCCCACTGCTGTTGCTACGCACAGCAGGTCTGCTGGATCTGCTCCGGCTGTTTTGTACTGCAGGACTGCTACTTCGGCTGCCGCTCCTTGAAACATTGGATCTGCTGTTGCTTCGTTGAGCGGATACGTTATTCTGACGGCTGCTGCTGCGTTTTACGGCTGCACTACGGTCCTGTCCGTTGCGCTGTGTAGTGCTGCGCACTGTTGTTCCACTGTTCTGCCGGCTGGTCCTTGCAGCTGTGACTCTACCCTGGGTGCTCCTTTGCGTGGACGCGCCCCGTACTGCGGTTGTCGAACGTCCTCGGCTCGAAACAGATGACCTGGTCCTGCCGGAACTAGCTGCTGACCGCTGAACACCCTGACGTGAACTTATTGCTCCGGACCTGTTGGTAGCCCTGCTTTGCGATACCGCTGTTCTGCTTCGGTGTGTCCTTGAACTGGCAGTCCTGGCATAATGCTTCTCTCCTGCAAGCCTCCGGTCGGGACGTGAATATGTTTTCCTGTAATGACCCCGATTTATATTCACCACCACGTTAGGACTGTAAACACGCACGTGTGGACGGTAATAGGACGTATAATGTCTGCAGCGATACCTGTTCCAATGGCGGTAGTGCCTGTAGTAATGGTCATGCCAGTGATAATGGTATCCATAATAATAGTGCCAGTAGTGGGGCCTCCATGGGCGCCAGTAGCTCGGATAATATCCCCAGTTCCAATGCGACCTCCAAACTACGTAGCTCGGCCTGTACATATACCTGATTACCGGCCAGGTAGCAATATCATAATAAGTGGTGGTGACCACATTTACTTTCCTACGATATGTCTTTCCCGTGTATCCGGGATTTGGTGTTTCAGCATAAATCGGTTCCACAATGTAATCCGGACCATAAAGGGCCTCATCACCAATCAACTGGATCTGCACTGCACCATCCCGGAGCTTCTCCACGACGAACACAGCAACATCCTGCTGCTCATTTCGGTCAAGGGATGCACGAAGGACAATGGTGTGCACATTTCCATCGACATAATCGGAAACCGTAATATAATCTACGAGGTTGTCACCATTCAGGTCCAGGTTATTGATGGTGGATTCTTTGTCATTCAGGCTCCGCTCAAATCCTTCCAGGGTTTCAGATTCCTGGAACAAATCCATCACGGCGTAGAGATTCAGGTTGTCTCCCGGCAGACCCAGGTATTCATCGGGATAGTCCTGTGCAGATACGAAGGTCGCAGCTGCTAACAAGACTGCTACTATTATGGTACGTATTGTTTTCATGACGTTCAGCTTTATGATGATTGCGTTCAACTTCATAAAAACAAAAGCTGTGCCAAAAGAAAAACAGGCGAGGTCTGGAGCTGCCATCAATTAAAACAGCAGGCTTCTAAACATATAATTTTCATTACAATGCGCGCTTCCATAAAATAATTATGAATCAAGCACAGAATGCAAAAATTTTATCGGAAATATACCCCTGCGCAGGTTTGCATTTGAGAGAAATATCTCTTCAAAGTAAGCAATGAGATCATCAACTATTCAGAAAACGCACCCCTACGCAAAAAGCACATTCCGGGCAACAGGTTGGTTCCTTCATCCATTGCTGCCTGGTTGTTCCTCCCAAAATGAAGAACGGGAGCCCATCTTACAATTTATATTCTACCCCTGTAAGCTGTTCCGACTCCTCCCATAATTTTGCCGCATCCTCCATGTCATGTGATGCCTCGTTGGAAGGCACAATCACGGGATATCCCTTTCTTTCATTCTTTCCCCCGGGGCCATAATATTCCCCTCCTTTTACATTGGGATCCACGGCGGCCCTGATCTGCGGCAGGGCGCCCATCGCCTGGTCTTGCGCCATTCCCTTAACTAATGGGAGTAACAGGCGCACAAACCACTTCTTCTCCAGGAAACGTCCCAGGTTGGTCATGGCAATCCCCGGATGTGCAGCAGTAGCAATGAGATCTTTTCCTTTCGCTTCCAGTTTCCGTTGCATTTCATAAGTAAATAACAAATTGGCAAGCTTGGATCGTCCATAAGCTTTCATGGGACTGTACCCTTTCCCATCCTCAAACTGAAGATTATTGAAGTCCATGCTTCCGTTCTTGTGCGCACCGCTGCTCACATTTACAACGCGTGAACCAGGCGTTTTTAATAGCATTTCAAGCAACAACCCTGTCAATGCAAAATGTCCCAGGTGATTGGTTCCGAATTGTCCCTCGAAACCATCCTCCGTCTTAAAATAGGGACTCATCATAATGCCGGCATTGTTCATCAGCACATGAAGTTTTTTGTATTGCTTGCTGAATGTAGTAGCAAAGCTCCGGACAGAATCCAGGCTCGCCAGGTCCAGCTCCATCACATTGATTTTTGCTTCAGGAAGTTCAGCGACTATTTCAGCTTTTGCCTGTTCACCCTTCTCCTGCGTGCGGCTGGCCAGGATCACTTCCGCTCCTTTCATCGCAAGTGCTTTCACAGATTCATACCCCAGTCCGCTGTTACCGCCCGTAACGATTATGATTTTCCCGGTAAGATCCGGTGCATTATCTAATGTCCATTTATCATTCATTTTGTAAAATATTTTTCATTAAAGAACATATAACACCCCGGCATACTAATAGTTCTCTGCTTAATAAGATTATAGAGTGATTTCGACCAATTGGAAAGAAGCTGTTCATGGCCGTGGCAGATCCCGGAGCACGATATTGAAAAGGAGCGCCTTCTGGGTTCAATCGGGACTAAAAAAGTGACGTAAAAAAGGATGAATCGAAACTACAAAACGATCGCCTCATGCTTTGCCACAAAATCCGGATCCAACATTATTCCGCTCCCGGGTCCGGAAGGGACTGTTACTTTTCCATCTTTCACAACCAGGTCAGAAGTATCGCATTCCAGGGGTATCTCCGGATTGAATCCTTTGAACTCATGATAGGGGCCGGCATTGGGAAGGATCGACACAAAATGCAGCATATACAGGTATCCCAGTCCGGATCCTGAAATATGCGGAATACAGGGCTTTCCTGTCAGTTCAGCCATCCTCGCTACTTTCAGCGAGCGGATCATTCCACCA
Source organism: uncultured Bacteroidaceae bacterium (assembly GCA_964589155.1). Classification (GTDB taxonomy): domain Bacteria; phylum Bacteroidota; class Bacteroidia; order Bacteroidales; genus M55B112. Next base: position 13,844 of record CAZPTO010000043.1, read on the forward strand.
AAATAAAAGATGTCGGGCTGGACAATATCCAGGCCATCATGGCCAATCAGCCACCTGAAATTATGCAGCGAAGGCTCCTGCTCGCCGCCCGCTACCGGAATCTGCAGTGCCTCTGCCACAATGCGGGTCTCTTCATACCAGTCAAACGGAACCGGCTCCTCGTAAAAATCGACATGGTATTCCTCGAGGATCCGACCGATCCGGATTGCTTCCGAAACATCGTAGGAGCCATTGGAATCAGCATAGATGGTCTTCTCCTTTCCAAAATGTTCACGTATCATGGGGATCAAGGCTTCTGTTCTCCCGGGCGGTGTTTCCCGGTTCCTGCGCATCCGTCCGCCGACTTTGAATTTGAGTGCCTTTGCTCCTGATTCTTCCACCGTCTGAACAATGCGCTCCAGGGATTCTTCGGCAGTCTTACCACGATGATTGTTGGCACGATATACGCCGATCTCCTTGTGGTGTGTCGTTCCCAAAAGATTTCCCATGGATACCCCGGCAATCCTCCCAAGCATGTCCAACACAGCAAATTCCAATGTGGCCAGTGGTACCCAGAGCGGCAATCCCTGCAATTTGTAATTACTCCTGTAGACATACACCTCTTCCAGTAACCGGTCCAGCTCCCGGGCATCTTTACCGGGGAAAAACGGTTGCAACCGGTTGATAAAAATAGGATACAACGACCTCATCTGGCTATTGTTGCTGACAGACATACCCTCAGCTCCATCCTCAGAACGAACACGGCAGATGAAATTATTATCATGGCGCAGCAGTTCCACCGATGCTATGATCACAGGATCCGGAAACAATTCTCTGTTCAGTACGTTCGAGGAAAGGATCTCATCCAGCTGCGGAAAGCTGTCAGGTTGATTCCTTTCGCTACCGCTTGTACATCTGTTGAATAAAAACATACTGCCAGCTGCTCCGGCACTGCTTTGTTTTAAAAAGGACCTGCGATTTGTTTTCATA
>CAZPTO010000044.1:0-14722 GCA_964589155.1 uncultured Bacteroidaceae bacterium
GGTTTGATGCCGTGTGGAACAGAAAAGCACAATCCGTGTGCCTGGCCTTTGCCATGGTATGGATCCTGGCCGAGGATCACAGCTTTTACCTGTTGCAGGGGGGTACTGTCGAAGGCATTGAAGATTTTCGGTCCCGGGGGATAAATTGTATACCGGGACCGTTCTTGCAGGAGAAAGTCTTTAAGCCCGGTAAAATACTCCGACTGAAATACTTCCCGGAGCGCATTCTTCCAACTCTCCTCGATTTGGGGTGTAACCTTTGTCATGGGTATTCAAAAATATCAATCTTTGTGCTTTGTTCAAAGAATTCGCACAGGAATCTGAACATACAGACCGGCAGGGGGGATGCGGAAGGGTACCGGTCCGTTTACTTTTCCCAGGTGTAATTCAGCAGCATTGGTTTAGAAGTGGGTTCGGAGGGTAACAATGAAATTCCGTCCCGGGGCGCTTACCCCTGAGGCAAAAGGTTTATAGAACTGGTCAAGGATATTTTCAATAGCGAACTGTGCGGTAAGATAGGTATTGATCCTGTAGGAGGAATGCAGATTGAGTGTCCACCAGGAGGGATAACCAAACATGGTGGCTTCGTCTTCGTTGTCCTCCCCGTAGGGTGAAAATGAATCGGTGAATTTCCATCCATTATAGTACACAAAGCTATCGAACCGGAATTTCTTATAATCGTAGGTAATGCTTACCCGTCCGAATACCGGTGGGATGTGTCCCAGCGGGACATCATCGGTGAGATTCTGTCCCCTGGTATAGTTCAGGGATGCTTTCAGTACAATATTATTATAGAAATCGGAGATCATATTTACCGAAGCACCATAGATATGGGCCAGGTTGGCATTATAATTTGCAGAAATCCGGTACATATCGCCATCATACATCATGGAATCCTGTCCGTTCAGGGAATAATCGGTCCGGACGATGGCATTGGTAAGCAGGGTGTAATAGCCGACAATATCCATCCGCAAAAATCCTTCAATCACCCTGCTGACTCCAGCTTCTGCATTATACGTGTATTCGGGTTTGATATCGGGATTGGGTACAATGATGTAATCATCCTTGGCCCTGATCTTGCCATAATCATCCACATTGGGATTTCTGTAACCAGAGGAGAGGATACCATTCAGTTGCCATGCCGGACCAGGATGGTATACCAGGCTCAGGCTACCTGTGATGGCGCCATTGCTGAACCTGGTGGTATCAAAAGCAAGCGCGGGATTGTTAAATACCGAATTCAGGTGTGAGAAATTGTATCTGACGCCTCCATTCAGCACCAGTTTATCGGTAAATATTTTTTTGTAACTGGCATACAGGGAAGAGGAAAAAGTATTGCTCCCGCCAGAAGGGTAGCGTGTTTGTGCCGGGCGAATCTCCCCGGTCTCTGTATGTACGTAAAAAGCACCTGACCCCACATGGTTATAAATGAGATCGTAACCATAATTCAATTTTTTATTGACATCCCATACTTTCAGAAAGTCGATGTTGAGGCTCAGCATGTTCACCGTTTCCAATTGGTTCAGGCGGTCGTTCGATCTGAATTTTCTTGAAATACGGTCTTCGTCAATCCGTTGATAAGCAAAAACAGAGGTCGCGTTGGTGAAGAAGGAATTGTCATTGCGGTTCACATTTTTTACAGAAGCCAGCAGCCTGTTCTGTGGACCGTAATGGTATTCTGCGTATTTCAGGATCCCGTTCCCGTCGTAGTCATTCAATTTATCCAGCCGGTCGATGTTGGAAGAGGAGGAATATTGCAGATTAACGATCCAGTCGATAAATTCTGTTTGTGCATACTTAAACTTCTGCAACAGGTCGATTTGCTTGTATGCTGTATTGCGCTGCAGGTACTCATCCTCGTTGATATACATGCTGTCCCTGCCCTCATCCCCTGGTTGGATATAGTGGAGTGTTTTTCCCCAGTCACCATAAAACAGGTTCCTGTTGGAACCCATCCTGATATTTCCGAAGTCTTTGTACGTTATACTTGTTAGCGAGCCGAACTTTTTTCCTGCAGCATTAAAGTTGATATGACCGACCTTCCCGTTGTTGGCGGTTGAATACTGCATATAAGCACCGCCACCGAAATGTCTTTTTTTTGAGGTTGCCAATTCAGGATCTTTCGTATAATAATGGATCACACCACCCAGTGCGTCGCTGCCGTAAATGAGTGAGCTCGGTCCAAAGATCACTTCAGTGCGTTTGAGTATGGCATGGTCAATGGTAATTGAGTTCTGCAGGTGTCCGGAACGATAAATGGCATTGTTCATTCTTACCCCATCGACCACCAGCAGGATCTTATTGGCCTCGAAGCCCCGGAGGATCGGGCTTCCTCCGCCCGCCTGGGTTTTCTGTATGGCAATGTTACCGGTTTCCATCAGGATATCAGCCGCAGTTTGCGACGGGTTATTGACCAGGTTCTTCTCCTGGATCACACTTACCTTATAGGGAAGGATCTGTTTGCTTTCACGGGACTTTGTGGCTGAAATAATGAATTCATCGAACAGGATATTCCGCTTGGAAAGCCTTACCACCGGTTGATTCCTGATCTCTGCATAGGGATATAAAACTGTATTAAAGGAGGGGTGCTGGAAGATGAGGGTGTCTTGCTCCGTGAAAGTGAGTGGCCCCGTATAGCCGTTGCTGTCGGTGATGGCAGCCCGTTCCCGTGATTTGTTGAATATGGCCACATTGGCAATGGGTTCACTACTGTTTTCAGAGACGACACGGAGTCGTTGGCCGTAAGAATTTACGATAACCAATGCAAAAAATATGGTAAAAATATGCTTCATGAATAGTCGCAAGGCCGCAAAAACTGTACCATACAAAAGGTTTTCAAGGTTTAAAAAGTTCCGGATAAAAAATTGTGTGCAGAAAGAAGACAAAACCTGTATTGACTGTTGGTAAGTTCTGTTCGTGGGACCCTCTCTTTTTAATAAATTTGAAATTAAAGTATTTGATTCATGGTTAAGAAGTTATTGATCGGTGGTGCTGTTGCTGTTGTTTGTGTGGGTTTGCTCCTTCTTATCATATTAAAAAAGAGTGATAAGGGCCAGCAGGTGCCTGCTGCTGCGGCAGTGCCTGCCAATGCCATTGTATTTATCGAGCAGATCGACTATACCTTTTTTTCTGATGATTTTTCAGGAAGCAATAGTTTGTGGAATGAATTGCGATCACGTCATGTGTTCATGAAATTTGACAGTGTCGCCAACCAGTGGACCGACCGTATAAGGCGGATGCCCTTGCTTGCATCCAGGTTACAGGATGGTGCCCTGAGTATTTCATTGCATCTGCAGGGAAAAAGCAGTCATTCTCCCTTGTTCTATGTTGTCCTGGGTGACCAGGTATCGTCGCAGCAGATTGAAAACGAGATCAGGGTAATGGCGGGGAGTGATGCTGAGATCAACACGCGCAGGTATGAAGCTGTTGAGTTGACTGATGTATCCCTTGGAAGTAACGAGGGAGCAGATCAGTTCTCCTATGTAATTGCCAACGGGTTGTTGATCGCAGGCAGTTCATCCATCCTGCTGGAGGATGCGATCCGGAGCCTGCATTCAGGCGGAGGTATCCTGCACAGGGAGGGATTCAGGGTTGTTGCAGAGACAGCCGGCAAGTATGTGCTGGGGAACGTTTACCTGAACTATGACCAGTTGGATGCGTTATTTTTTCCGTTGGTGGAAAACCAATACCAGGGGCAGCTCGCATCGCTTTCTGAGTTTGCGCAATGGGGGGAATTTGACCTGGATCTCCGCGACGATGCGATCATATTGAGTGGGATGACTTATGCCAGTGATTCGCTGGAAAGCTGGCTGAACATTTTCAAAAACCAATCCCCCGTGAGAATGGAGGCTACCTCTTTTGTGCCGTCCAATGTTTCTGAATTCCAGGCATACGGGATCAGTGATGTGGGTAAGTTTATTACAGATTTCACAAATGAGCTCAGGAAAAGAGATCTCTTCAGGCGCTATCAATTGACGGACAATGAAAGCAAGAAGGTCCTGGGAGAGGGAATGTTTGGCGGTTTGTTGGGACTGCTTAACGATGAGATTGCCTGGTTCAACCTGGAGGATCAGAAAAATGAAGCATACCATGAAGTGGTAATTATGGAAGTAAGGAGCAGGTCTGAGGCGATGGCAAAAATGACAGCCTGGGTGTCTGCGATGGCCGCCGCCCGGGGAAAGGAACTCTCAGACTATACGAGTCGTTATCAACTGGATGACCAGGTGAGCTTTGATATCTATAGTTTTCCTGAAATCCACTATGATCTTCCTGCGGTCAGGAAATTGCTGAAAACACATTTCGCCTTTTTCGACAATTATATTATTTTCAGTGAATCGGAACAAGCCGTTTCAAGAACGATCTATCAGAACGTTTTACACAAGACCCTGGAGAACGAGATCTTCTACCAAAATGTCAATAACCTGATGTCGACCCGGGCCAATTTTACCTGTTTTATCAAACCTGAGCAGTACCTCTCCCGGAAAAGCACCCTGATGAACCAGGATGCACGATCGCTCGCAGACAGCATCAGGGAGACCCTGCGTAAAATACCTGGCATCATCATCCAGTTTTCCAGTGAAGATCAGATCTTCTATTCCAATATCAACCTCAGCTATTCTTCAAAAATCAAGGAAAAGGCACTTACCGTGTGGGAAAGCCTCCTGGACTCCACCATCATTACCAAACCCTGGCTGGTTACCAATCATTATACCTCTGAGAAAGAAATCATGGTCCAGGACGCATCGCATGCCCTGTACCTTGTCAACAGCACCGGTCGGGTGCTTTGGAAAATACCGCTCGACGGTCCTGTTTTAAGCGATGTATACCAGGTAGATTACTATGCCAATGGAAAATTGCAGTACCTGTTCAATACCCCGGGTAGCATTCACCTTGTCGATAGAAATGGCAATTACGTGGAAAAATATCCTGTAAAATTGCGTGCCGGTGCAACCAATGGTATGGCATTGTTTGACTATGATAAAAGAAAAGAATACCGGATATTTGTTGCATGCGATAACAGGAGGGTGTATGTTTATGACCTGGAGGGGAAGATAGTCCCCGGCTGGTCTTTTGGGAGATCGGAGGGTATTGTACAACAGCCGGTTCAGCATTTCAGGATCGGGGAAAAAGATTATATTGTGTTTTCAGACGGGATCAGGGCATATTTCCTTGACAGGAGGGGACGGGAACGGATCGATCCAAAGGAGCCGCTGATTGTTTCGGAGAACAACCAGTTTTATCTTGACATGAACATTGCGGGCAGCAGTCCCAGGTTTGTGACCACCGATTCAACGGGGAAAGTGATCGGGGTTACGTTCAAAGGCAGCGTCGAACAGTTGCTGGAGTATGAGGCTTCACCGGATCATTATTTCAGGATCAAGGACCTGGACCAGGATGGAAAAGCAGAGATGATTTTCACAGACGGGAATGAGTTGGAAGTGATGGATCTGAGCGGCCGGAAGGAGTTCTCCTTCAAAACGAAAAATGATATTGGCATGGTGCCGGATATATATGCGTTTTCATCAACAGATCTGAAATTAGGGCTGGTGGACAGGGAAAAGAACCAGATCTACCTGTTGAACTCCGATGGTTCCATGTATGAAGGTTTTCCCCTGGAGGGGAATACACGTTTCAGTATCGGATATTTTGCGGGTTCAGACAGCAGGTTCAACCTGATCGTCGGAAGCCTGAATGGATTTTTATATAATTATTCAATTGAATAGCTATGAGAAATAAAAGTATAATCATAACAACAACAGCTTTCGTCATGATGCTGATGATCGGTTCGTGTGAGGGGTACATGGATCAATTCAGCCTGGACCGGCTTTCTGATGAAGTGGAAATACATCCCTCCCTTGCGGCTCCTGTCGCCTATGGGAATTTCAGTATCCAGGATATCCTGGAAACACTGACTGATTCAGCGGGCCTTGTCTCGCAAACAGAGGACAGCCTGATCTATCTTTACTATTCGGATACAGCCTATTCGGTTAAAGCATCGGAACTGTTCAGCATCCCCGATAACCTGGTTACGGAGACCTATGTGGAAACGGATGTGAATGTGACTGCCTGGAATTTGTTACCGGTTGGTTCGGAGTATACTTTTTACAAGCAGGAAATGCTCGAATTCAGTATTGAGCCTGAAGACCGCATCGACAGCATCATGGTCAAAGCCGGAAACCTGAATCTGGATGCCTTCAGTGAGTTCAAGCATTCCGGTGTATTGCAGGTGACCAGCAGCAATATCATTGATCCGGATGGTGACACGCTCGATCTCTCTTTCACGATCAGTGAAACGGATGGATCCTATGTGAATGACAGCACATTCAGCCTGGAGAATTATAAGATCACCATGGATGAGATCTCAGGGAATGCAGAGGCAGTGCTGCATTTTATTCTTACACTGGTCAAATCTCCCGAACTGGTATCGCCGGGAGAAGAAGCAGGCATCCGTTTCGAATTTTCAGCACTTGAATATGAAGCAGTGTACGGGCACATTGCAGAAAGAGAAATCACCAGTCTGAATGAATCCATTGACATCGGGATTTTTGATCAGATGGACCAGGTCCCAGACATCTATTTTGCTGACCCACAATTCAATATTGCCGTCCATAATTCGTTTGGCGCACCTTTGTCCCTGGATGTCGACACCCTCCGGGCCAGGTCGTCTAAGGATGGGTCTTATACGTATCTTGAATTTAAGAATGATACCATGAACCCGTTCCGTATCTATGCGCCAACAATAGACCGGTTGGGTGAAGAAGTCACAACGGAACGGTATTTCAATGTGGAAACCAGTAATATTGATGAGTTGATCGCCAGTGTTCCCGACCAGATCAACTTCGCGTTCGGTGCTTCTACAGGCAATCCACCAGGCTCAACGGAACAGAATTTCCTGCTGGACGACAGCAAATTGACGATCGAGACGGAGGTTGTGCTACCCATGTGGCTGAGCACAAGCGGGTATACAGTCACCGATACGCTGGATATGGCATTTGACAGCCTGGTAATGCAGTTGTCCTTCCTGGAAGAGGCACTATTCAGGCTGACCACAACCAATGAGTGGCCGCTGGAAATTGCAGTACAAATATACTTTCTGGATGCTGCAGACGACAAAATAGATTCCCTGTTCAGTGAACGGGAGATACTTCTTAATGCTGCACCGGTGGACACTGAAGGAGAACTCGACCGGGGCGCATTGCAGGAACATGTGGTTGATGTGGAACTTACTACGGCGGATCTGGATGAACTGGAGGGAGCAAAAAAGATGATGCTCCAGGCCCGGGCCGTCACAACGGATAACGGGGTCCCTACTGTGAAATTTTACAGTTCATACCTGTTGAATTACAAACTGGCTATCGATGCCGATTTTAAAATTAATTCCAGGGAACTGGATATTGAATAAGATATAATTAGCTAACCCACAATTTAGACATCAGATATGAATAGGGTACATCAGATAATCGTCGCAGCGGGAATCCTGATCATGGTGACCGCCAACCCGGGGAACGCCCAGATCCCGAACACCATGTATTTTATGCCGGGAGTGCCACAGTCCAACCGGATCAACCCATCTATCCAGCCGGGGTGCAGCTTTTACCTTGGATTTCCCGGTCTTGCACCACTCAGGTTCCAGGTAAGCTCCGGTTCACTGGGGTGGTCGGACCTGTTCTACCAGCATCCCGACCCGTCGGTCGACTCACTGATCACGCCTTTTCACCCCATGGGGGATAAGCAGGGGTTCCTGGATCAGCTGGATGACGTGAATTATTTGCTGACAGGTATGGGAACCTCCCTTGCATCCCTTGGTTTCAGAGCAGGGAAGAGTTTTATTTCCCTTGACCTGACCAGCCGGGTGGATGGAAATATTTACTATCCAAAGGGTGTGTTTGATCTGCTGTTTAATGGCGCACCTGATGGTTCGGTGATCACGTTGAGTGGGCTGGGTGCAGATATCAATGTATTTAATGAAGCATCGTTGGGATGGTCCAGGAAGGATTTCATACTTCCCGGGCTGGATATAGGTGTCCGGGGGAAAGCACTATTCGGTTTGGCCAATCTCAATACCAAAAGTTCAGAATTTGACATCACAACCTCCATGGATGTGTGGAACCTGCAATCAGACATGCAATTCAATGTATCCGGACCTTCTTTTGTAACCTTCCTGGAAGATATGGATGATGGCCTACCTGTTGAGATTGATGAAACGTTTTTTGACCAGCCGGATTTTTCCAGTATCAGATCTACGGTTTTCGACAGGCAACAGTTCGGACTGGCACTGGATGCCGGGATCAGTTACCGGCCCATCAGGGAGCTGCTGGTCAGTGCATCGGTAATGGATATTGGCGGGATCAACTGGAACAACACCGCCGAGGGATCCTTTAATTTTGAATATGATTTTGAAGGGATTGAAGTGAATCCTTTTGAGGGGGTGGACACCACCATTATCTCAGAGCTGACAGATTCCCTGGTGAATGCAATTTCCTTTGAACCCGCAGATCCTTATTTTGCCCGGCTCAATACCAAGGTTTTTTTAGGTATATCCTACTATCCTGTTGAGCGGATCGGTTTTGGCCTGCTATCACGCACCGATTTCCTGAATGAAAAAATTTCACAGCAATTCACCGGAAGCGTGAATATGACCACGGGGAAGTTCATCAACCTTTCGCTTTCCTATTCATACATGTCGAACACCTTTAACAATATAGGTGCAGGGGTATCCTTCAATGTGGGTCCGTTCAATCTGTATATGATCTCAGACAACATTATCAGCGGGGCATTGAATCCGCTAAACACACGATCATTCAGCATGTGGTTCGGGATGAACCTTGCATTTGGATGGGACAAGTATTCAAAACGCGACAAGTCAATTGACAGGCCGTTGATCCGCTAAGATCAGCAGCCTCCCTGGACGCGCTTTCTCTGCGTATTTTTCTTGATCGGCGGTTTCGGTGCGGCCAGGATGCCCGGTTGAGTATCTGTTTCTTCAGCACCACCTCCTAATACCTGGCTGGCACCTTTCCTGAAATTGTACTTTGCCAGTTCCTCATTCGGACTGGTTGCAGGGGGAGCTTCGGGATTCATGATGGTTTCGGCCCAGTAATTAAGACCGCCCATCAACACATAATTGTTCTCATAGCCCTGCATCCTGGTAAGCATCCAGGCCTGGGATGCAAAAATAGTTCCATTAGAGTAAAACACGTTGGTGTAATCCGACTGGTTCAGTATATAAGCATATTCGTCAGACAGCAACTGCGAAAGCGGGATGTTGATGGCGCCGGGAAGGTTGAATTTTTCAAATTCCTCGGGTGTCCGCACATCGATCAGTTGCAGGAATGGATCCTGCTCGATAATCTGGTCTGCTACCTCATCGGGGCTGACAAACTGTACACTGCTATTCACCTCCTCCAGCAATTCATCGGAGGAAAGCACATTGGGTTTGTTTGTTTTTACCGGTGCAAATGCGAGCACGAATGCGATGGGAATATAGATTATCGCCAGTAAAATACGTGGATTTTTAAGTTTCATCTCTTTTTTATTTTTACTTGGTTCCTTCTTTTAACGGAAATTTCTTTTCTGCCAACTCAGCAACATAAAACATGCCAAAAGCAACGATCACAAGCCCAAGAAGGAACAGGCCGTCAGAGACGCCCATTGCCTCACTTACCCGTGGTGTTCCTTTGTATGCTGCATAGTAAAGCGATTCAAAGAGTGGGTATCCTTCGGTAAAGATGAAGACCCCGATGAAGAGTCCGCCCACAAATACCATGGCATCGATCTTGCCAATTGCCAGGCCGGTAAAACTCGTCCCGGGACAGAAGCCGCCCAGGATGAATCCAGCGCCCATGATGATACCTCCTATGATGGTGGACCATTTATAGTAGGGATTGATATAGATCAGGTCCAGGTCGATCCATCCAAAGAGTCCGAAAAGGAGCAACCCGATACCTGCCGTAATGGCAGCGGTAAAAAACACTTTCAATACTGTAGTGTCATATCCATAGAACTGTCCAGCCAGTTTCCTGCTGGACGAAAATCCGCTTGCTTCAAGTATAAATCCGAATGCGATTCCGATCAGGAAGGCAAAAAACAAATTGGTATTTGCAGTGATTTGTTCGTATACGATGAGTGGTCCCATTGGTTGATTCTTTTTTTAGATCCATAATTTTCTGACAAAGTAGGCAAGTGCGTAGGCTGTTCCGAAAATGAACATCATGGAAATGAATCCGCCAACGCTCAGCACAGCCATGCCTGTAAGTGCCGAACCGCTGGTACATCCTCGTCCCAATTGAGAGCCGACTCCAAAGAGTATGCCGCCAAGGAGGGCAAAAATGAGGCGTTTCCTTGACGTGATCTTCGGGGAATGTTCCACCTGCAGCTTCAGGCGACCGTGGATGGCCCCGGAGATGAATCCGCCGATGATCACCCCCAGCATTTCAAAGACCAGCCATGTTTTCATGGGTCCCCTTGGGTGGGATTCTGCGTATTCGTTGTAGAATGCTGTATTTTCTGAATGCCTGGGAGCAATGGTTTCGACACCTGCCACCACAGCACCCTTTATTGCGCCACTGGCACCCAGGCCCCGGCCTGAGATATAGAAGGCAGCAAGCAGGACCAGTCCCAGCAGGACGCCTCCTATGTATGGGTTGAAGTAGCGTGTTTTTCTGAATTCAGGAATTGATAATTCTGACATATTATGTATTGTTTTAGTATAACCATCTGCTCATTTGTCCCGCATTGGTAAGGATAAACCTGAGGACCAGTCCACCCATCAGTACCAGTCCGGCCGGTACGATTGCAGGGATCTTGAATTTTCTGAGTTCAAGTATTTCGAGAAATGCAGGGATTACAAGTCCCATCATGACTACCAGCACCCAGAATTGTGCAGTGTAGGGTCCTCCCAGGAATAATTTCGCCGAATCAATCTGCACCTGGGTGCTGGCCATGAACCCCATGAACATATGTGTGATCAGGAACAATTCGATGCCAATCAGGACCAGGTCAATGCGCGCGAACGTCAGTTTTTCTTCGTGGTTTTTTGAGAACAGGATGTTCACTGCGGCCCCGGTGGACAATCCTGATACGAGAAACAGTGGTCCCAGGATAGAAGTATTCCATAAGGGCCTTGCGTTAAATGCCGAGAAGAGAATGCCCGTATAGATCCCCAGAATAGGTGCAGCGACTACCAGGATCCAGGCGATGACCTTCCTCTGTTTTTCGAAAAACCGGTCCAGCATTTCGAGGTACTTGTTTTGCCATCGCCAGCCCGGTACAATCTTTTTGATATTGATTGCAGCCAGGATAAAGGAGAGGGGGGTGACCAGCATCAATACCCAGGCGCCCCATGACATGGGCGATTCGAGCTTGATGGTGGTATATAGCCGCCAGAAATACATTTTATGTTTCAAATCGAGGAACAGGCTGAAGAGGCCAAGGACCAACAGGGCCGGCACGATCATAGTGGAGATGTAAGTAGCTGCCTTGAATTTCTGGTCTTTTCCTGTAATGGTGTAGTATGCTGCAAAGAACAGGATCCCTGCCGCCAGTCCGCCGAGGAAAAGATAGAGCGGAATCTGCCAGTGCCATATATGCAGGTAGGGATCTATATTGGGATTGGCTCTGCCGCTGATGATGATTTCTTCTCTCATTGTCAGGTGTTTTAGATTAAAAAGTAGAGATATGGTTCAGTACCTGCTTCGGGTATGAGGGTCTTGTATTTCCTGGTCTTCAGCACTTTCGACACGTCGCTTCCCGGATCCTCCAGGTCACCGAAATACATGCATTTGGTCGGACATGCCTCTACGCAGGAAGGTTTTTCACCAACTTCCACGCGGTGTGCACAGAAAGTGCATTTGTCCACATGTCCGCCCGGATGCGAATACCTTGCATCATAAGGGCACGATTGGATGCATGCACCGCAACCAATACATTTCTCTTCTGTGACCAGCACCAGGCCGCCGTCTTCAATATGACTCGCACCGGTTGGACAGCATCTCACGCAGGGTGCATTTCCACACTGGTTACATCTTTCTGACCTGATCTCCAGTTCAAGCTGGGGATAGGTACCGTCTGTGACTTCCACCACCCAATCGCGACAGTAACCGATCGGCACATTGTTCTCGGTCTGACATGCAACCACGCAGTCGCTGCATCCGACACACTTTTTGGTGTCTATCGCCATTGCGTATCTCATGACAACTCCTCCTCTGGTTTTTCAATACGTATTTTTACAAAATTTCCACGCATTCCTGTTCCTCCCATGATCGGGTCTTTGTGCACGATGGACATCATTTCTGTGTCGCTTGCGCCCTTGCCGAAGCAGCGTTCAAGCATCTTGTTCGCATGCCCGAAGCCGTGCACCATATAAACCGAATCCCACCTGATTCGTTCGGTAACCCGGACCTTGATCGGGAAGTTGCTGATCACCCCGTCGGAGTTTTCGATCCATACATACTGGTCGTTCTGTACACCTTCGATTTTGGCGATCTTTGGATTGACCCAAAGGGTATTCTCAGCCATCAGGTCGGTAAGGTTGGGATTATTGGCAGTTCGGCTGAAGGTATGCATTGGAGCACGTCCGTAATTCAGCCGGTAGAATCCTGTAGGAGGCAGTTCATGTTTCTTATACACGGGCAAGGGATCAAATCCTTCTGCTGCAAGGCTGGTGGAGTAGAGTTCGATCTTCCCGGTATTGGTAAAGAACTGCATCTCCTGTCCTTCGGCTATATACAGGTCATCCCAGGTGCGCGGATAGGTTTTCACACCGATCTTAATCATCTCTTCAAGCGAAGTTCCTACTTCCCTGAGTTGCCAGTCGAGTTCTTCTTCCTGGGTTTCGAAAGGGAAGTAATCCTGCAGCCCCAGCCTGAGTCCAATCTCCCTGGCCATCCACCAGGCAGAACGGGTTTCATATCTGGGCTCCACAGCCGGGACCCTAACTGCAATGGCAGGCAGTCTGTGCGGACTGGTCCTGATCGTGTCGAACCGCTCCAGGTAAGTACATTCAGGGAGGATTACATCCGCCCATGCGGTGATCTCCATGGGCATCGTGTCTACTACGGCAACAAATTCAAGATTTTTGAGTGCTGCGATGGTTTTGTCCTGGTCGGGGAGCGTGAAGATCAGGTTGGTTCCATTGATGATCCATGCCTTATACTGAAGGTCCCTGTCATTGCCGGGCATACTTGCCTCAACAAACTCTGTGGCAAGGGGCAGGTCTGCAAGATTATATTTTCCACTATGGGCGTCACGCCAGGTTTTGCGGGGTTTCGGATAGGGCGGGTGTGGTGCTGACGGAACCGGCATTGCTTCCGGTTGGTAGAAACCACCCCTGCGTCCCCAGGATCCCAACAGTGCGTTCAGGATTGCTACGGTACGCAGTCGTTGGGTATCGTCCCCGTACCAGGTGACATGCCTGCCAGGATGGACGATAACAGAAGGTGCAGCATTGGCCATTTCCCGTGCCGTTTCCCGGATTACATCCGGCTTAATGGTGGTGATCCCGTATGCCCATTCGGGCGTGAAGTTTTGTACATGCTGTTCCAGGTATTCAAACCCGTAGGTGTATTTTTCAACGTACGCTTTGTCGTAATAGTTTTCCTTGATCACTACATGAATCCAGGCCAGCAAAAGCGCAATATCGGTTGCCGGTTTTATGGGCAGCCAGTGTTTTGATTTGCTTGCTGCAACGGAAAAACGCGGATCTACAGTGATGATGGAAGCCCCTTTGTCGATGGCATCCGACATTTCCTGTACCTGTCCGTTGTGCATATTCTCCCCGAGATGTGAGCCGATGAGTACCAGGCAGCGTGTATCCCTGATGTCAGTACGCTCCGGTGAAAGCACTTCTTCCCCATAGGTGTGGAGGAAAGCCACTTCCCTGGGACCTTTGCATTGCGCATAGGAGGGTGCACCCGAGCTATCGGAGCCCATCGCCTTGATCAGATTACCAAAGTATTTACCACCGGAACCATGCGACAACAGGGCAATTGTTTCGGGACCATGTTTTTCAGCTACATCTCTCAGGTGGTCGGCCACCATGTCAAGCGCCTCCTGCCAGGAGGCTTCCCTGTATTTTTGTTCTCCCCTTTCTCCTGTCCTGATCAGGGGTGTTTTCAGCCGGGCTTCATCGTAGTACATCCCCACACCTCCTGTTCCACGTGGACAGAACCTGCCATTGGAGTGCTGGTCCTCCTCGTTTCCGATGATCTTCCAGATATCTCCGTCTTCGGTTTTATATACCCAGCCGGCACATTTCCAGAAGCAGACTTCACAATAGGTGGGGGTTTTGGTAAGGTTAAGATAAAGTTGGTCAGTACGCTGGTTAAGATCTTTTATGGAAGCCTGGAGCCTCCAGCCTGCAGCCGTAACAAAGAGTCCGCCTATCCCCAAAGCAGAGACCCTTATAAAGTCTCTTCTAGATGCCATAACCTGTTGTGTTTATTGATGTTATCAGAATAACAGAACAAATATACAAAGAATGATAACATCTAAACATCTACCTAAACATATATCTAGATAAATACATACAAATCAAAATGTAAACAATTGAAAAACAATATAATATCCTTAATTAGAATCAATATGAATTGAGATTCCTGTTGAAGATCATGACTGACTGTGATACATTTGCCTGGCTTTTTCGAGGTCATCTTCGCTGTTGACATTCAGGAATAATTCCTGGTTTTCAATGGTGCTGACAGGAATGGAGCTGGATGGGAGCAAA
>CAZPTO010000045.1:0-14491 GCA_964589155.1 uncultured Bacteroidaceae bacterium
TGATGTTTGATGAAGTGGCCAACCATGGGATCAAAGGGCAGGATAAACTGATCACCAAGCCTGAGTCACGTGTAAAGGCTGCAGTGGTGAGGACCAATGAGGAGCTGCTTATCGCAACTGATACTTATAAGATCCTTGAGAAATGTGTTTAACATCATAGCTTCCCGGCAATCGTAGAAAGCCCCTTTTGCGTTTCTTTGTATAAGTTATTAATTGATTGAACATGTTGACAAAACTTGACGACCTTCGGCAGTTTCTGCCGAAGTCTCAAAAACCGCATAAGCTGGTGCTGGCTCCGTCCGAAGATGCCCATTCACTGGGTGCCGTAGTCAGGGCAGCCGAGGAAGGCATCATCGAACCTATCCTGGTCGGGAACAAAGAAAAGACCGAAGGCCTTGCTGAAGTGATGAAGCTCAGCCTCAAAGGATTCAAGTTCTAC
Organism: uncultured Bacteroidaceae bacterium; assembly: GCA_964589155.1. GTDB lineage: Bacteria > Bacteroidota > Bacteroidia > Bacteroidales > M55B112. The sequence continues at coordinate 440 of CAZPTO010000045.1, forward strand.
GATGAACCTGATATTATCAAAGCCGCAGAATTGGCTGTCAGGCTGATCCACGACGGGAAAGCAGATGTGCTTATGAAAGGAAAGATAGGCACTTCCATATTGCTCAAGGCAGTTCTGAACAAAGAATATGGACTGCGCAAAGGAAAATTGCTTTCTCATTTTGCGTTGTTTGAAGTTGAAACCTATCACAAACTCATCGGTGTAACGGATGTAGCAATGAATATTGCCCCAAAACTCGATGATAAGATCTCGATCCTGAACAATGCAGTAGAAGTCTTCAACAAGCTCAATATTCCCGAACCCAAGGTCGCTGTGCTTGGCGCCGTAGAGCAGGTCAATACCAGTATGGACGCCACGCTGGATGCTGCCCTCTTGTCGAAGATGAACCAGCGCGGTCAGATCAGGCATTGCCTCATTGATGGCCCACTTGCGTTCGATAATGCAATCAGCGCTGAAAGTGCAAGGCACAAGGAGATCAAAAGCGAAGTTGCCGGTGAAACAGACTTACTGCTGATGCCGGACATTGAGGTTGGAAACGTTCTTTACAAATCTATGGTGTTCTTTGCCAAGGCAAAAGTTGCTTCAATGATTGTCGGGGCTAAAGTACCCATCGTACTCACATCCCGTTCAGATTCTGAACAGGCGAAATTTGATTCAATTCTACTCGCGGCAGCAACTGCTGCTGAACTGGAAAAACCCGTCGCCTGACGGCCTGAATATAAAATAATTTATAAGTAATAATGGAAATCAGTTATATTCTTGCCATAAATCCCGGTTCCACCTCTACCAAGATTGCTGTTTACAATGGAAATAATTCCGTGTTCCTGAAAACCATCAGGCATGATTGCGATGAGTTGGCGCAATTCAGAGAGGTGACAGACCAGTTCGAGTTCAGAAAGAACCTGATCATGCAGGAGGTCAGGGAAAACGGGATTCCCATGGAAGAAATCAGGATCGTCATTGGGCGCGGCGGACTCATTCGCCCGATCGCATCAGGAGTCTACGAGGTAAATGATGAAATGATCAAAGACCTCAGCGCAGGCGTGATGGGGAAACATGCCAGCAACCTTGGGGGGTTGATTGCTGCTGACATATGCAAAGAGCTACCTGCTGCTAACCCCTACATTGCGGACCCCGTGGTAGTGGATGAATTAAACGACGTGGCGCGTATCACAGGCCACCCGGATATCAAGCGGGTTTCGATCTTCCACGCGCTCAACCAGAAAGCAACTGCCAGGACCTATGCGCAATCGTGCGGAATGCACTATGAAGATCTGAATCTGATCATCGCCCACCTGGGTGGAGGCATCTCCGTTGGAGCGCACAAAAAAGGCCGGGTTATTGATGTCAACAATGCCCTCGATGGTGATGGTCCATTCAGTCCGGAGCGTTCCGGTTCGCTTCCCGTGGGTGCCCTGGTGGATTATTGTTACAAGAATGATGTCAGTCATGAAGAGATCAAGAAAATGATCACAGGTAAAGGCGGGCTCATGGCGTATACAGGCTCGAACGATGCTCACCAGCTGGAGCTTGCCGCACGTCGGGGTGATAAAAAGTCCAGGTTATTGCAGCAGGCGATGGGATACCAGACCAGCAAAGAGATCGGTGCCATGGCTGCTGTGCTGGAGGGCGAAGTTCATGCAATCATCCTTACCGGTGGCATCGCTCATAATCCGGACCTGACAGGCTACATCAAGGAACATGTGGGATTTATAGCACCGGTATTCATTTATCCGGGGGAAGATGAAATGCGTGCTTTGGCCATGAACGGACTTCTGATGCTGAAAGGGTCCGTACAGGCCCGTGAATATAAGCGGGAAAACTTTGTGGAGGGGTTTGACCTGAACAACCTGGAATAAATGATCAGGGAGTGCTGTCAGATACCGGCAGCATTTTGCCATTCATCCTGCGCCATCCTTCCAGTACGAACCACTTGCAAAAACGTCCCATTTCCTGCGGACTGGTACCCGCTTCCATTCCCGGGAATGCTGCTTCCAGCATCTCCGTCTGCACTGCTCCAAACGCAAGGGCATTGACCCTGATATTTAATGCTTTGAACTCTTCCGCAAGGCATTCGGTAAGCGTGGCAAGGGCTCCCTTGCTGGAACTGTAGGCAGATAGACCGGGGAATTTAGCACTGCCCTGCACTGCCCCCATGGTGGTGATATTGATCACTGAGGCATCTTCAGACTTTTCCAGGTAGGGCAGGCAAATGCGTATCAGTTGTGCAGGAACGAAATAATTAATACTAAAAACAGATCGTTCTTCATGGGTTGTAAGCGCATGAAATGGTTGATTAACCAACATCCCCGCATTATTAACCAATACATCTATTGTTTTTGTATGTTCCGCCAGCAGCTGCTCAAATACGGAAGGAGCCTCCAGGATTCCGGCCAGATCATATGCGATTGCAGATGCCGTTCCCGGTCCGCCAATCTTATTGCATCGATCGGCTATGTCCTTGAGTAAATACTCATTGCGGGCAACCAGCAGCAGTTGCTGACCTTCTTCAGCAAGCTGCAGCGCCAGTTCAGCACCAACGCCTTTACTTGCCCCGGTAATCAATATTGTCATAATATCCAAGTTTAAAAGATACAATCAAATGTAGCCACAAATCACCACTTTGCTAAATGATTTTTATATCATTGTAGTTTGAAATATGAAACCGTTTGCTATATATATCGTTGTCCTGGCAACTATTTTAATGCTGCCTTTAACCTTGTCTGCACAACAAGAGCGCGCACGCAATGATCTCTACTTTGCCGATGAGGACAGGCAGGGAAAATTCTACCTGATACCGGAAGCATCCCTGTGGTTGGGATCGTACACCAATATTGCATTTGCACCCCAACTCGGTTATCACCTGCTCGACCGCCTTTCGGTCGGTGCCGGACCACACTATATTTTTTACAGGAACAACGATTTTTACAGTCCCGTTAATTTTTCCACACACATCTGGGGTGTAAAAGCATTTTCAAGACTTTCTGTTATACGGAATGCTGCTGAACTACTGCCTTTTTATCTCTTCGACGAACTGTTTGCACACTTCGAATATGAACAATTGAACCTGGAAAAGCGCTATTTCAACGCTCCCAGCTTCCCTGATGAAGGCCGTTTCTGGGTCGAAGCCCTGTATGTCGGGGCTGGCATCAGTCAGCGGATCGGAGGATTCAGCTCCTACTCTATCATGATACTCTGGAATCTGAATGATCAGCTGTTATCGTTATACAGAAATCCTACGTATCGCATCGGATTGAATATCTACTTTTAACCGCAGGTTTTGATGAACCGAATGATTTGCATTTTGTTTCACCAGAGGTAAGTGACATATTCCTTTAAGGTTAGGAATATTATTGCTTTCTTTGTTGCAATTTTAAACACGCATTATGGAAATCACAAAAGACAAAGTAGTATCAATTACGTACGAACTGAGAAAAGACAATGAAAATGGAGAGGTTGTAGAAACAGTCACCACTGATAACCCCCTGACTTTTATATATGGAACTGGTGGGATGTTGCCTAAATTTGAAGAAAAGCTGGACGGACTAAAGCCAGGTGATGCGTTCAAATTCGGACTGAATTCTGAAGATGCATACGGTCCTGTAGTTGAGAATGCCATCGTGGAAGTGCCTATCGACGTTTTTAAAGTCGATGGGGAAGTTGATAAAAACATCCTGCAGAAAGGGAACATGGTCCCGATGATGGACAATTCCGGTAACCGTTTGAATGGGTTGATCCTTGATATCGGCGAAGAAGCTGTCAAAATGGATTTCAATCACCCAATGGCCGGTAAAGATCTTTTCTTTACAGGAACGATCGCGGAAATCAGGGAAGCAACAGAAGAAGAACTATCGCATGGACATGTGCACGGAAGCGGTAGCAACTGTGCGAGTGGAAATTGCGATGGGGATGATGGACATGGTTGCAATTGCTGATCCTGCAATAGTTCCGCGGCCGTCAGCGACTAAATGAGCAGGTTAAAGTCGTCCGCATCCTCCTGCACGGGAAAGTTATTTCTAAAGGACTGCAGCTCTTCCAGATCAAGAGAAGTTATCAATAAGCCTGGTTGTTCATACAACCGGGCTTTTATATTTCCTTTGGGATCGATTACTCTTGATAATCCGCAATTTTCCATGCCTTCACCATCCACTCCACTGCGATTTGCAGCGATCACAAATGATTGATTTTCAATTGCCCTGGCAGTAAGTAAAGCTTCCCAGACATGTTGTCTTGCAGAGGGCCAGTTGGCTACATACAGCATGGCATCATAATCTCCCCGGTTCCTTGCGAAGACGGGAAACCGCAGGTCGTAACAGATCTGAAGCAGGATCCTGAAGCCGCCAAGTTGAACAACTACCCGCTGTTCCCCCGGTGAAAAATGAAGCTGCTCCCTGCCCATGCGAAACAGGTGCCGTTTATCATAGTACCGGGTATTCCCTGAAGGCTCCACCCAGAACAGCCGGTTGTAATAGTGCCCTGCTTCATATACAATACAGCTGCCGGTAAGGGTAATTTCTTTTTCTTGTGCGATACGGTGCATCCATTCACGGGTTTTTCCTTCCCTGTCTGCATGCTCCTCCACATTCATGGTAAAACCTGTTGTAAAGGTCTCGGGAAGTACGACAAGGTCTGGTGTTTGCCTGATCCCCATAATCTCATCCTCAAAAAACATAAGATTGGCAGCTGCATCTTCCCAGTGCAGATGTGATTGAATAATGGCAAGGGTAATGATCTTCTTCAAGCAACCTCCTTAATTCTTTGCAGTTTTGTTATTCCTTGCGTCCTCAATGATACTGTTCATGAAGGGCCGATAATAGGAATAGAAAAAGTTCGAAGCATTTTTGCTGTTGCTTTTGATTTGCTCAAGGGCAGAACCAATGACCCAAAGTCTTGAAAGCGTCCTGCTGGATTTGCATTTTCCAAAATCCCCTGCCAGGAAATAAAGATTTTCTTCGACATGGATCAGGGCAGGGAAAGCATCGGGGATGCCAAATTCGTTGAGCATTTGCTTGCCCTTATCCGACGGATTGAGCTGAAATTCGGAATATACCTCATTTCTTCCCGGGTGCAGCAAAGTGAACCAGCCTGAATAATTAACGGCCTCCGGAAGTCCGAAAGATTCCATTGCCTTTTCTGTTGAAACGATCAACCCATCTGCAGTCTGAATACCCCGTCCCTCTTCAAGTACGAGGATCCTGGCGGCATCTTTATTAATCAGGATGATTCCGGGACCTCTGAAAGTCCAGTTATTCCCAGTATAATCCTGGTACAGTTCCTGCCAATTCATTCCTGATGAGAGGTCAGGTTCACGGGCAAGGTCCTTCACATATTTTCCCGACCAGCCCACGTAATACACATCAGTCATTTGTTCCATATTATAGCGGATCAAGGGTTCTGTAGGAGGTCCGAAGAAGCTGCATTCAACAACAACCGGTTTGCCTGTGCCCATCAGTTTCCGGATAAAGGTATAATCTGTATTATTTAATCCACCATATTCGATGTGGTCCTCTTCGCCTTCCTCCAGGGTTCGGGTGTCTGAGGTCATGATCCCGGATGCATCAGCATAGTAAACGACGTCGGAAATCTCTGCTGTACGGTCAAGTTCATTCAACCTGGGGAACTTGACCCTGTAATCACCATTGTCCCACATCAGTCCATAGTGATCTACCTTCAGGTTATAAAGGCGGTTACCCGCGGTAAGAATCTTCTGCTTGTTCAACACTGAATTCATCGCCCGGTTCTCGCTTCCGCGATAATTGGTCATGGACTTATTTACAACGAAAACTTCAAGTGATTCTCCCTTTGTCAACATCCATCCAGCATACCCGATCAAGGGAATGATCACGATCACCAGAACGACGATAATAAGTACCCTTGTTGTTTTCATAAATCTACTTTTAAGAACTTACATGAATACAACAGTACCTGTTCTATCATATTCACAGGTCTGCAGATCATAAAAGTAAGAAATATAATAATACAAGTAAAGGTTCCCGATGCAGTACAGGACCGAAAAAGCAATACTGCCCAATTAATCATGTCAGCTTGCCCGTCCAGATCCGCTGCTATTCAAATTTATATCCTACGCTCTTGATGGTGGTTATTCTCGACTGCCCGATCTTCTCGCGCAATTTCCGGATGTAGACATCAATGGTGCGGTCTGACACGACAATATCTTCGCCCCAAACATGATCATAGATTTCCCCGCGTGTAAATACTTTTCCAGGTACTGAAGAAAGTAACGTTAGCAATTGAAATTCTTTTTTAGGCAAGTTCATTATTTCTTCGGCAACAGAAACATGGTGTTTCTCCAAATCAATCCTCAGGTCTCCGAACCATCTGAATGACTGGTTTTTTGAATCTTCAACTGACTTTGAGTGATCAGGTCGCTTTAATAATGCCTTGACCCTGCTCACCAGCAATTTTGGCCTTATGGGTTTGACCATATAATCATCAGCACCCGCCTCCAGGCCAGCTATCTGGGTGTAACTTTCCGACCTGGCTGACAAGATTGCAATGAGGGTATCACGGATACCTGGTGTTTTTCTGATCTCCTCGCATGTCGCAATGCCATCCATTTCCGGCATCATCCCCTCCAGCAGGATTAAATCAGGATGCAGCTGCTTTGCCAGTTCAATAGCAATTCTACCATTGGTAGCAGTGTGGACACGGAATCCCTCCTGTTTCAGGTTGTAGGATACAAACTCAAGGATATCCTGTTCATCATCGACGATTAGAATTTGCTTCATCTGGTAATTCATAGCATGCATATAACTTAGAGCGAATCTAGTGCACAGACTTAAAATTATTCTTAAGACAGCATTATTTAATGAATAAAATAATAGATTTGCTTAAGACTGGGGTAACGACATGTTTACTTTAAATTAACATATGATTAATAGAGAACATGCAATTAAAGTCTATTTTTGGCACATTAAAACTTAACATCTGACAATGGAGTCCTACTATATTCTGATCGTTGTTGTTCTTTTCATCCTTGCTATATCTGACCTGATCGTCGGGGTGAGTAACGACGCTGTTAATTTTCTGAATTCTGCCATCGGCTCCAAAGCAGCCCCTTTTATCGTCATCCTCTCCATTGCTGCAGCAGGGGTGCTTGTGGGTGCGGTTTTCTCGAATGGCATGATGGAAGTGGCCCGGAAGGGTATTTTCCATCCCGATATGTTCTCATTCTCGGAGATCATGGTCGTTTTCCTGGCCGTAATGATGACTGACATCCTGTTATTGGACTTCTTCAATACGGTGGGATTGCCGACTTCAACTACTGTTTCTATTGTATTTGAATTATTGGGGTCTTCTGTTGCTGTTGCGCTTTTCAAGATCGCCGGATCCAATGGTGAATTCACAAGCATGTCGACGTTTATCAACACCGACAGTGCCATGCTGATCATCGCTGGAATTTTTCTTTCTGTCCTCGTAGCATTTACTGTGGGACTGATCATTATGGCACTGGTTCGTTTTGCATTTTCCTTCAATATAATGAAGACCTATAAATACTGGGGGGGAGTCTGGGGAGGGTTTGCTATAACAGCGATCCTCTACTTTCTCCTGATCAAAGGTGCCAAGGGATCTTCCCTTGTAACTGAAGACATGCTTGATTACCTGAGACAGCACACAGTCAGCATTCTGTTTATCAGCCTCGTGGGATGGACAGCCATCTTGCAAATCCTTGTGCTCTTCACCCGCATCAATATCATGAAATTTACAGTGCTGATCGGAACATTTGCGCTTGCGATGGCTTTCGCCGGAAATGACCTGGTCAACTTCATTGGGGTACCATTGGCAGGATTTTCATCGTTCAAGGCATTTGCAGCTTCAGGTGCCAGTCCAGATACATTTATGATGACTGCGCTCACTGAAAAAGTCAATACGCCACTGTTTTTCCTTGTAGCTGCCGGTTTGATCATGGTGATCACCCTGCGCCTGTCCAAAAAGGCCAAATCAGTGACCGCAACAACCCTCGATCTGAGTCGGCAGGGAGAAGGAAGTGAACGCTTTGCATCATCGGGCCTGGCCCGTTTCCTGGTGCGAAGAAGCATTGAGATCAGTAATGCGATCGGAAGTGTATCACCAGTAAAGCTGAAAAAATTTGCCTATTCCAGGTTTGATACCAGCAAAAGCTCAGAAGAATACAAGAAAAATAAGATTGCTTTCGACCTGGTCAGAGCCTCTGTAAACCTTGTCGTTGCAAGTATCCTGATTGCCATTGGGACCTCACTCAAACTTCCGCTTTCCACCACATATGTGACCTTTATGGTGGCCATGGGCACCTCTCTGGCAGACGGAGCCTGGGGAAGGGAGAGTGCCGTCTACCGGATCTCCGGTGTGCTTACCGTGATCGGAGGGTGGTTCTTCACGGCCCTGACTGCCTTTACAGTCTCTTTCCTGATCGGAACCATTATTTTCTTTGGAAAGCTGCCGGTGATCCTTGTACTGATCGCGCTATCGATCTTCATCCTGATCCGGACACATGCCCTGCATAAGCGGCGTGTCGAGGACAATGAGAAGAAAGAAAATGGCAGACTTACTGAGACACCCGAGATCATTGCCCAATGTGAAGATGAAGTAAAAAGTGCAATCATAAAAATCTCCAAATTACTGTTCCTCACTTATGCCGCGTTTGAAAAAGAGAATCACAAAGAATTAAAATCCATTAAAAAACAGGCGAAAAAGATCAATAAAAGCATTAAATCGCTCAAGCGGGATGTTCCTGAAACCCTCAGGATAATGAAGGAGAATGAACTTGAAAGCGGACATTTTTACGTCCAGGTGATCGATCACCTGAAAGAGGTAGCCAACTCCCTCTACCATGTTATTCTTCCAGCATACAACCACCTCGACAACAACCATGCGCTGGATAGTGAACAGTCCAGGGAGCTCAAACAATTCAACGAGGACATCAACGAGTTCTTTAATTATACGATCACGATGATGCAGAACCGGAAAACAAGTGATCTGGACGAAATTGTGGATAAGAGGGATCAGCTGATTGAATCAATTAATGTCATCATAAAACACCGGATCAAGATCCTCAAGAAAAAGCAAAAAGGGACCAAAGTGAGTATGACCTATATTGAAATGCTGACAGAAACCAAGAACCTGATCCTTCATGTGGTCCAGCTGATCAAGGCAGATTCCAACATGGCTGATTCGATTAAGAAAGAATAGCAGGAATTTGCTTTAGATCGTTTAATATTGCTAAGAAACAGAATTTAACAACACGCAGAGCCGTTGATCACGGCTTTACGTATTTATAGCCGATACCTTTTACAGTTTTAATGTATTCATCTCCCAGTTTCTCGCGAAGCTTCCTGATGTGCACATCGATGGTCCGGTCACCCACAACAATATTATCTCCCCAGATCCTGTCAAAAATCTCCTCCCGGGAAAAGACCTTGTCGGGTTTCGAAATCAATAATGAAATAAGTTCAAACTCCTTCCTCGGGAAAAAGATCTCTTTTCCTTGCCTGACCACGAGATAACGGTCCTTATCGATGATAAGGTCACCAGATACAATCTGGTTAAGCTCACCCTCCTCGCGTTTTCCTGAGTTGTAGGCAGAGCGCTTTAGCAATGATTTTATTTTACTGACCAGCAGTTTGGGCTTGATGGGCTTGGTAATATAATCATCACCGCCCGCCTCAAATCCAGCAATCTGCGAATAGTCCTCTCCCCTTGCCGTCAGAAATGCCACCAGGGTATTTTCAAGTTCCGGTATCTTCCGGATCTCCTCACAGGTTTCAATCCCATCCATCTCCGGCATCATCACATCAAGCAAAACAAGGTGGGGGTTGACCTCTGAAGCTATTTTGAGTGCATCTGTGCCATTTGTGGCAGTGTAGATCTCAAATCCTTCATTTCTAAGGTTGTAACTCAGAAACTCGAGAATGTCCTGTTCGTCATCCACCATCAGGACTTTGAATTCATTCCAGTTCATACATCATTATAATTGAGGTATAAAGGTATAAAAAAGCACAATATGCAAAAATCAATTCCAGGTTACGCAACAATGCGTGAAATTCCAAGACCATTAGTTGCCTTTTGCCTCCTGCAGATATTAACATAATGTTAAAAATAATCGCAAATTAAAGCCTGAATCATCATGCCATTACAGGCAAAACTCCTAATTTTAACCACAGCATTTTACTTTAAAACACGATTTAAATGTGCTCCGAATGACCCGATCAAGGATCCCTGCCCTGCTGTTGTTACTTGCTGTTTTTTTCGATTCTTTCTCACAGGAGATCAATAACACAACCTCCCGCGGCACTGTATCGGGCCGGATCTACAGCAATTTCAATTATGGACTCAATGCACCTACGCGCTCCACTGCATTTGAACTTACGCGTGCCTATTTCGGGTACGAAATGCAGATCAGTCAGCACTTTTCAGCGGAAGTCAAACTCGATGTGGGAAGTCCGGACGACGTCTCTGAATTCAGCCGTCTGCGCAGGTACGCCTATTTTAAGAACGCCGGTGTCACCTACCAGCATGGTGCTTTGACTGCATGGGGAGGATTGTTTGATATGCAACAATTTAAGGTCCAGGAGGAATTCTGGGGATATCGCTACCTGTACAGGTCCTACATGGATGAATATCGCTTCGGGCCCAGCGCCGACCTGGGTGCAGGTGCCAGGTACCGGTTCAGCGACAAGCTGGAGTCTGACCTGCTCATCTCAAATGGAGAGGGGTACTCAAGTCCGCAGCGGGATGACTCCTACAAAATAGGATGGGGCGTTACCTTCAGACCATTCCCAGCATGGACCTTTCGTTCCTATTATGCCATTTTCACAGCCACAACGCCACAAATGACCTTCTCCGGGTTTGCGGGATACAGAAACGGGAATTTCCGGTTAGCAGGCGAATACAATTACCAGATGAATTACCGGTCGAACAAGAACCGGGACCGCTACGGTTATTCTGTCTACAGCACCTACGAATTCTCGGATCGCTGGGAGATATTTTTAAGATACGACCAGGTATTTTCTAATATAATTCTGAACAACGACATCCCATGGAACCTCCCCAATGACGGGAGTGCTCTGATCGGTGGTCTGCAATTCACGCCGGTCAGGAACATCCATATTTCACTCGATTACCAGGACTGGGTTGAATATGCCGGCAACGGCGAAAAGGAACAACTTATCTATGTACATCTTGAAGCACGTTTTTAGCAAAAAGCAATCGTTGTATTTTGGGATCCTGCTGTTGCTGGCAGTTTCGGGATGCCGTAAGAGTGGGTACCTCATTGAGCATACTGATTTAATTACAGACCTTGGTGGAGGTACGGGCACAGTGACCTGGTCCAGCGACAAAAACTACCTGATCAGTGGTTTTGTATTTGTCAATGATGGTCAAACACTTACCATAGAACCCGGTACTGTAATCAGGGCGAAAACGGGACAGGGAACGCTTGCCAGTGCCCTCATTGTTGCACGGGGAGGGCACATTATTGCTGAGGGAACACCATCGGAACCGATTATTTTTACAGTGGAGGGAGATGACCTTGAAGGTAGCGTTCCAGTGGAAGCACGCGGTTTATGGGGTGGTGTAATTGTCCTGGGAAATGCCCCTGTGAATACCGATACGGGTGAAGACCTGATCGAAGGTATCCCGCTCAGCGAACCGCGCGGTGTATATGGCGGAATTGACGAGGACGACAATTCAGGAATCCTGCGGTATGTATCTATCCGGCATGGTGGTACCAATATCGGCGAAGGTAACGAGATCAACGGTCTTACACTGGGCGGAGTGGGAAGACAGACCATTATTGACCATGTGGAGGTCATTGCCAATGAAGATGATGGCGTGGAATTTTTTGGAGGCACAGTGAATTGTAAAAATATTGTAGTCGCTTTCTGTGGCGATGATGCCTTCGACCTGGACCAGGGATACCGGGGTAAATGTCAGTTCCTGCTGGGAATCAACCAGGGCTACTCTGACAGAGGAATCGAGTGCTCTGGTGGATTGCAACCCCTGCAGATCCTCCCGGATGCCTTTCCCACTATGTACAATATTACGTTGTTCGGTTATCCGGAAAACAGCAGTATACCTCTGATTGATTTTTACAGTTTCGGTGCAGGGCATATCCGGAATTCATTACTGCAGTACCCGGGTAAAGGAATCGCAATTTCCAACTCGGGTGCCAGCGGTGATGCCTATTCCATGTTTGAAAATGGATCCATCACACTGGATAACAACGAATATTACGCCCCTTCTGACAGTATATTGCACATCTACAGTTATAACCAGTTGAATGAGCAGTTCATGACCGAGAATGCGATCCTGGCCGATTCACTGGAACAATGGAACAATTTTTTCAGCAATGTGTTGGGACTGGATGGATCGAACATTCAATGGTTGCCTCAAACCACCATTTTCGAAGCACTGGCAGATTATAACAGCGACTGGTATGAAGTCGTCCCCTACAAAGGCGCTTTTGGCTCGGAGAACTGGATTGAAGGCTGGACCCTGCTCTGGGAGCAAGGGTTGAATGAAATTGCGGAATAACTCTCCTACTCCCTGTGGGCTGGCCGCATCAGGTCAAAAACCGTTTTGACCGGTGTAAAGGTGGATGCAGGGATCTCCACAAACAGGGTAATCCATCCGGCCATCGCGCCGTTCCAGAGCCCGGGCAGTTCAAGTGCTTTCAGTGCTTTTCCCTTTACCGATTTTTCAGCGATAAACCCGGTCTCCTCATCTACATATTCAGACAAATTGTAATTATTTCCATGCCGGTCCCTGGTGCTGCATACGATATCAACAGGATTGAAATGACTTGCTTTATTGAACAATGCATGCTGGCCGGCATCGTCAGTATCCACCTGCGAAGATTCAACGATCTGCAACGTGGTAATTCCATTTCTATCTTCCATGAAGAAGGGCCCCCCGCCTGGTTCACCCTCATTCCTGACCATTCCGCAAACCCTGACAGGTCGGTTCAGCTTTTCCCGAAGCCAGGCGGCCTTTTCCTGGCGACTTTTTCCGCTAAAATCAACAGGCATCACAGTCCATGCTACTTCTTTAAGCCACGTTGCTACTGTCTCTATCACTTCATCAGTAACTTCAGTATCCAGCTGTCCCAATAATTCAAATACCTGGTCCCTGACCTGCAGCAACCGGCCTGCCAGTACTTTTTTGTGCAATACCCGGTTAACACTGTTTCTCCCGGGAGAGACATTATCGATGTTGTTGATAAACAACAGGTCCCTTTCAATATCTCCCAGGTTTTCAAGTAATGCACCATGCCCGCCGGGTCTGAAAACCAGGGAATCTTTTTCGTTCCTGAATGGGGCATTTTGCAAATCCACGGCAATGGTATCAGTTTCTTTTTTTTGAAATGAATAAGAAATACGAAATGTAACACCATATTGCTTCTGAATTCTCGGAACAATCTCTTTTTCAAGTGATTTAAACCCATCGAGATGCTCCTCCGAAACTGTAAAATGTACGTTGATTGTTGATTCGGGTAACAGGATCTGTGCAGCTTCATGAAGGTGCTCTTCAAAAGCAGTGCGTGTGGCGCCCTTGTATGAATGAAATTTCAGGAGGCCCTTGGGAAGCATTCCATAATTCAGGCCTTTTTCTGTCAACAGCATATCCAGTATATCCAACGGTGATGCATGCTCTTCCACCGGGAGGTCGGGATAAAAAGGATACAGGTTCAGATCATTGAAGAATTGCTTGGCAGCATCATCCGTAAGCAGATAGGCTTGTTGTTGCTCCACCGATTTTCCTTCCAGTGCATCCCGCATGGCATATAAAGCTTTGAACATGCGGGTCGCCGCTCCGGATGCAGGAACGAACCTGCAGATTTCATACGATCCTTTCCTCGCATCAAAGTAAGCTGCAATTTCCTCCTTCTCCTTTTCAACATAGGCAGAAATTCCATTTCCCACCGTAGCAGGTGCTTTGAGGCGGGCATAAGGAAAACCCTCCCGGAAGCGTTGCAGTTGTTTTTTAATGATCCCGGGATCAGAGCCGCGTTCCCGGATCTGCCGGATGTCTTCTTTGCTGAGCATGTCAAATCAT
>CAZPTO010000046.1:0-14450 GCA_964589155.1 uncultured Bacteroidaceae bacterium
ATGATATCCATGATGTTCCCTGACGGTTGCTGCAGGTTGGCGAGCCTTGTGGGGTCGATCCCCGGCAGCACCACATGCGTTCCCAGTCGGTACACCAGCAATATTCCAAGCGTATACAGGATTCTCGATCTGAGTTCCTCGATCTTCCAGATATTCCTTAACGTTTCAAAAAACTTCTTCATCAAGTTTAGATTTTTTCGGCGGTACCGCCTTGTGCTTCAATCGCTTCAATTGCTGATTTAGAAAAAGCATGTGCTTTCACATTCAGCTTTGCTTTCAATTCACCCTCGCCCAATATCTTTACCAGCGTACTTTTCTGTACCAGTCCGGCATCAATAAGCGTCTCGACTGAGATCTCCGTATATTTCTTTTTGTCGGCCAGCTCCTGGAGTGTTCCTATATTGATGGCTTTAAACTCCTTGCGGTTGATATTGGTAAACCCAAATTTAGGCACGCGACGCTGCAACGGCATCTGTCCTCCTTCGAAACCGATCTTCCTGGAGTACCCGGACCTGGACTTCTGTCCCTTGTGACCACGGGTGGCAGTTCCGCCATATCCCGATCCCTGGCCGCGACCGATCCGCTTCTTTGCCTTTTTCGATCCTTTTGCGGGTTTTAAATTGCTCAAATCCATGTTTCCTGATCTATATTGTTATTATTACTTTACCTCTTCTACGCTGAGCAGGTGTGATATCTTGCTAACCATGCCCAGTATTTGCGGAGTTGCCTCCAACTCAACAGTATGGTTGATCCTTTTCAGACCCAGTGCGTCCAGGGTTCTTTTCTGACGGACGGTCTGCCCGATCTTACTTTTTTTCTGGGTAATTCTGATTTTTCCCATTTTCTGCTTGATTATCCGTTAAATACTTTATTCATATTCACCCCGCGATGCTGCGCTACCGTATGTGCGTCCCTCAGCTCGAGCAATGCCTGGAAAGTTGCCTTTACAAGGTTGTGCGGGTTGGACGATCCCTTGGATTTCGCAAGCACGTCCTTCACGCCGACACTCTCAAGTACTGCGCGCATCGCACCACCTGCCTTCACACCTGTACCACTTGCTGCCGGCTTGACAAATATTGTCGCTCCGCCATATTTTGAAAGCTGTTCGTGCGGAATGGTGCCGTTGATCACAGGAACCTTAATCAGGTTTTTCTTTGCATCCTCAACGCCCTTGGCAATTGCGGTAGTGACTTCATTCGCTTTTCCGAGTCCGTGTCCTACGATCCCGTCTTCATTCCCAACCACAACGATTGCAGAGAAGCTGAATGTTCTACCCCCCTTGGTTACCTTGGTCACACGCTGAATGCTCACCAGGCGGTCCTTCAGTTCGAGGTCACTTGTCTTTACTTTCCTTATACTATTTGTTGACATAGCAATTCTTAAAATTTAAGTCCATTTTCCCTGGCAGCATCGGCTAAGCTTTTAACCCTGCCATGATACAAATAACCGTTCCTGTCGAATTTAACGGTCTCGATACCTTTCTCTTTTGCTTTGCTTGCGATCGCCTTGCCAACCAGCTTTGCCTGGTCAATTTTGTTGACTTTCTCGGCAGCAATGCTTTTTTCTGTGGAAGCAGCGGAAACGAGGGTCTCACCGGTGACATCGTTGATGAGCTGTGCATAGATCTGCTTGTTACTTCTGTACACAGACATGCGGGGCAATTCACCCGTCCCGGTCAGGTTCTTCCGGATCCTCTTTTTGATCCTGCTTCTTCTCTGGTGCTTTGTTAAAGCCATTTCTATATTTTTTTCTTAATTACGCGAATCTCTCAAACATTAAACAGCGGCTGACTTACCAGCTTTTCTCCTGAGTTGTTCACCCACGAACTTGATCCCTTTTCCTTTGTAGGGCTCCGGCGGACGGAAGGACCTGATCTTCGCAGCTACCTGCCCGATCAGTTGTTTGTCTGCACTTGTGAGTGTCACTACCGGGTTGGACCTTCGTTCGGTTTTGGCCTCCACCTTCACCTCCGCAGGAATCTGGAAATGAATGTCGTGTGAGTATCCAAGGCTGAGTTCCAGCACCTGTCCTTTTGCCTCTGCACGATATCCAACACCTATCAGTTCCATCTGGATGGTATACCCTTCAGATACACCGGTGACCATGTTGTTCATCAGGGAACGGTACAGGCCATGCATCGACTTGGTCCTGATCTCATCATCAGGACGATCCACGATCAGCTGATCCTCTTCCACTTTCACCTTCAGTGAGGAGTCGATCTTCTGGTGCAATTCACCTTTCGGTCCTTTTACAGTCACCAGGTTATTATCATCGACATTGATCGTGACACCCTGTGGTATAGCTATTGGTAAAATTCCAATCCTTGACATGGTAAATATCTTTCTATATTAATAAACGTAACACAATACTTCACCGCCAACGCCCATGCTCCTGGCCTCTTTGTCGGTCATCACCCCCTGCGAGGTGGATACGATGGAGATTCCCAGTCCGTTCAATACACGGGGAAGGGAATCTTTATCAGAATACTTTCTGAGTCCGGGACGGCTGATCCTGCCCAGTTCCTTAATCGCCGGGATCCTGGTCTCCGGGTGGTACTTGAGCGCGATCTTGATGTTGCCCTGCGGACCTTTATCTTCAAACTTATAGTTCAGGATATACCCTTTTTCAAAAAGTATACGCGTGATATCTTTCTTCATATTGGATGCAGGAATATCAACGATCTTATGTTTCGCCAACACTGCATTCCTTAATCTGGTCAGATAATCTGAAATCGGATCTGTCATTTTTATCTAATTATTCAACTGTTTAACAATTACCAGCTGGCTTTTTTAACACCTGGAATCAGTCCTGTGGAAGCCATTTCCCTGAAAGTAATCCTGCTGATCCCAAACTGACGCATATATCCTTTGGGCCTTCCTGTAAGTTTGCAGCGATTGTGCAGCCTGATCGGATTCGAGTTCCTGGGCAGGCGGCTGAGTGCTACATAATCACCTTCGGCTTTCAGCCTGGCTCTTTTTTCGGCATACTTCTCAACTAACTTCTGGCGTTTCACTTCGCGAGCCTTCATTGATTCTTTGGCCATATTCTTATTTTTTTACGTTTTTAAACGGTAAACCAAATTCTTTCAGTAAAGCAAATGCTTCTTCATCGGTATCGGCGCTGGTCACAAAAGTGATGTCCATACCGGAGATCTTATTCACCTTGTCGATATCGATTTCGGGGAAGATGATCTGCTCGGCGATACCCAGTGTATAATTCCCGCGTCCGTCGAACTTGGCATTGATCCCGTTAAAGTCACGGATCCGCGGAAGTGCCACATTGATCAGGCGCTCCAGGAATTCATACATCCGCTCACGACGCAGTGTCACTTTCACGCCGATCGGCATTCCCCTTCTCAGTTTGAAATTGGAAATGTCCTTATTTGAGATGGTCTGAACAGATTTCTGACCGGCAATTGCTGTAAGTTCTTCTTCAGCAACATCGATCAGCTTCTTGTCAGCGATAGCATCTCCGACACCACGATTGATCACGATCTTTCGCAGCTTCGGGACCTGCATTCCGCTACTGTATCCAAATTGTTCGGTCAGTACGGGAACGATCGCCTCTTTATACTTTGTCTTTAAGGTAGGTACGTATTCCATTACTTGATCTCCTCACCTGATTTTTTTGAATATCTTACTAATTTATTATTGTCATTCAGCCTTCTTCCGATCCTTGCAGCCTCACCCGTGGAAGGGTCGACTAAGTTCAGATTGGAAATGTGAATGGGGGCTTCCTTTTTGATGATGCCGCCCTGCGGATTATCGGCATTGGGCTTGGTGTGTTTCGATACCATGTTCACACCTTCAACAATTGCACGGCCTTTCTTGCTGTCAATTTCCAGTACCCTTCCCTGCTGTCCTTTGTACTCACCGGAATTGACAATTGCAATGTCACCTTTCCTGATATGTAATTTCTTCTGCATTTGCTTCTTCTTTTAAATGTTACAGTACTTCCGGGGCCAGTGATACGATCTTCATATGCTTATCGCGGAGTTCCCTGGCTACAGGTCCGAATATACGTGTACCACGCATCTCATCGGTAGCATTCAGCAGTACCACGGCATTGTCATCAAACCTGATGTATGATCCGTCTGTACGTCGCACCTCTTTCCTGGTCCGGACAACCACAGCTTTGGTAACGGCACCTTTTTTGATCTCGCCCGAGGGGATCGCGCTCTTCACAGATACGATCACCTGGTCACCAATGGAGGCATACCGTTTCCTGGTACCTCCGAGCACCCTGATGCAAAGCACCTCTTTTGCACCACTATTGTCTGCTACTGATAATCTACTTTCTTGTTGTATCATGGCTTACTTGGCTCTTTCAATAATTTCTAATAATCTCCATCGCTTGTTTTTGCTCAATGGCCTGGTTTCGCTGATCTTTACGGTATCACCGGGATTAGCGGAATTCTCTTCATCATGCGCCATGAACTTGGAGCTTTTATTCACGAATTTACCGTAAATAGGATGCTTTACTTTCCTTTTTACAACAACGATGATGGATTTGTCCATGCTGCTGCTTGCGACAACACCCACCCGTTCTCTTCTGGTTTTCCTGGTTACTTCTTCCATTGTTATTCTTTGCTTTCTGTCTGACCGGCAGATTGTCTGGATCTCAATTCAGTTTTTAATCGTGCAATATTCTTGCGGGTCTCGGGGATTTTATTCGGATTGTCCAGGGGAGAAACGGCGTGGTTCATCCTCAGACGAACAAGCATGTTCTCTTCGGTATCGATCCTTTCCTCGATCTCTTTTGTGGATAACTCCCTGATTTCAGAACTCTTCATCTATATCAATTTTATTTCATGTCATAATCACGACGCACAACAAACTTCGTCTTCACAGGAAACTTCTGCGAACCGATCCTGATGGCCTCTTTTGCAACATCAAAAGGTACACCCTCGATCTCAAAAATGATCCTTCCCGGGGTAATGGGATATACGAATCCTTCCGGTGCTCCTTTCCCTTTACCCATCCGCACCTCTGCAGGCTTCTTGGTAATGGGCTTGTCGGGAAATATCCTGATCCAGAGCTGTCCTTCCCTTTTCATATGACGGGTAACAGCCTGACGAGCAGCCTCCAGCTGGCGGCTGGTGATCCAGGCAGATTCCAGCGCTTTCATTCCAAAGGATCCGAATGCAATTGTATTTCCCTTCTGCGCATTTCCTTTCATGCGCCCTTTCTGCATTCTCCTGTATTTTGTCTTCTTAGGTTGTAACATACCCTTAAAATATTACGATATTATCTTCAGTTGCTATTTCCTTTTATTTCTGAAACCGGCTCCGCCTTTGGGCTTCACGTTCTTCGCACCAATGTTCGGTGAGAGGTCACGCTTTCCGAATACCTCACCATTGCAAATCCATACCTTGATACCGATCACACCCACCTTGGTATGTGCTTCAGCAAGCGCATAGTCGATATCGGCCCGCAGCGTATGCAAAGGAACCCGTCCGTCCTTGTATGTTTCTGAGCGTGCCATTTCAGCACCGCCCAAACGACCGCTGATCAGTACTTTGATCCCTTCAGCGCCCATACGCATGGTAGAGGCGATGGCCATCTTGATGGCACGGCGGTAGGAAACTTTTCCTTCCAGCTGGCGGGCAATGTTACTGGCCACGATGGTGGCATCCAGTTCCGGGCGCTTCACCTCGAAAATATTGATCTGCACCTCCTTGTTGGTGATCTTCTTCAGCTCTTCCTTCAGCTTGTCGACTTCCTGTCCGCCTTTACCGATGATGATCCCCGGCCTGGCTGTATTTACAGTAACGGTGATCAGCTTGAGCGTTCGCTCAATGATGATCTTGGAAATGCTTGCCTTGGCAAGACGTGCATTCAGGTATTCCCTGATCTTGTTGTCCTCAACAAGCTTGGTTGAATAGTCTTTACCACCAAACCAGTTGGAGTCCCAACCTTTAATGATCCCTAACCGGTTCCCTATCGGGTTTACTTTTTGTCCCATTTATATTAATTTTCTTGCGATTCAACTTCTTCGGCCACGTGCTGACTGTCCAGTACGATCGTGACGTGGTTTGAACGTTTCCTGATCCGGTGGGCACGGCCCTGGGGTGCAGGTTGTATTCGCTTCAGTGTACGCGACTGGTCTACGTAAGCCTCTTTCACCACAAGGTGACTTTCCTCGATGCGTGCTCCTTCATTTTTAGCCTGCCAGTTGGCGATGGCTGAAAGCAACAGCTTCTCCACATCCCTGGCGGCGTCTTTTTGACTGTAGCGCAGCATGTCCAATGCCTTGTTCACTTCCACACCCTGGATCATGTCGGTGACCAGTCTCATTTTTCGCGGTGATGTGGGAACATTCCTCAACACGGCAAAATACTGGTTCTTTCTGGCCTCTTTGATCTGCTCGGCTCTGTTTCTTTTTCTGGCACCCATTTTATAAGGTATTTAATAATTTTTATTTCTGTTTTCCACCGTGGCCCCTGAATATGCGGGTTGGAGCAAATTCTCCAAGCTTATGACCGACCATATTCTCTGTAATATACACGGGGATGAATTTATTTCCATTATGAACAGCGATGGTATGTCCAACAAAATCTGGAGAGATGACGGATCTCCTGGACCATGTTTTCAGCACTGACTTCTTCCCTGAATCATTCATATCCAGGATACGCTTCTCCAGCTTAAAATCTATAAATGGACCTTTTTTTAACGAACGGCTCATGTGTTATTATTTTTTAGTTTTTCTCCTCTCAACGATATACTTATTGGACTGCTTCTTCTTTGCCCTGGTCTTGTACCCTTTGGCAATCACGCCAGTCCTGGATCTTGGATGTCCTCCTGAAGCACGACCTTCACCACCACCCATCGGGTGATCCACCGGGTTCATTGCAACACCGCGAACACGTGGACGCCTGCCCAGCCAGCGGTTTCTTCCTGCTTTTCCTGAGAGTACCAGTCCGTGGTCCTTGTTGGATACTTCTCCAACCGTGGCACGGCATGTTACCAGTATCATCCGCGTCTCGCCACTGGGCAGTTTCACGATGGCATACTTGCCATCCCTGGAGGTCAGCGTTGCAGAAGAACCTGCACTCCTGACGATCTTACCGCCCTGTCCCGGCTTCAGTTCAATATTGTGTACATCCGTACCGAGTGGAATTTTTCCCAGCGGCAATGCATTCCCAATCTCGGGTGCAATGTTTTCTCCGGACTGAATGGTATCTCCTGTTTTAAGCTTATCCGGTGCAAGGATATACCTCTTTTCTCCGTCTTCGTATACGACCAGGGCAATGTAAGCAGACCTGTTGGGGTCATACTCAATGGATTTCACTTTCGCGGTCATTCCATCCTTGTTCCGCTTAAAATCGATGAGCCTGTAGCGCTTCTTGTGACCACCACCCATGTACCGGTTCGTCATGCGGCCCTGGTTGTTGCGACCACCTGACCGCTTCATCGGCCTGATCAACGACTTCTCCGGAGTTGAACTTGTTACCTCCTCGAATGAAGGCATCAGCTTGGTTCGTTGTCCCGGTGTTACTGGTTTATACTTCTTTACTGGCATAATTTCCTAGATATTGCTGTAAAAATCAATTGCTTCGCCTTCTGCAACAGTCACCACTGCTTTCTTGTATGCATTGGTCTTCCCCGAAAGGACGCCGGACCTGGTGTACCTTGTCTTCAGCTTGCCTGCATAACGCATGGTGTTCACATCCACGACGGTCACTTCGTATAACTCCTCCACTGCTTCTTTGATTTGCAGCTTATTGGCTGTTTTGGCAACGACAAAACCATACCGGTTGTATTTCTCACCGTCGGCTGTCATTTTTTCTGTTACTATAGGCTTCAATAATACGTTCATAACCTTATTCTAATCCGATTTCTTATGCTTTTTTCTGCAAAACGTCAAGTGAACTCTCTGCAAACAGCAATGCTGTAGCGTTCATAATGTCATATGTACTTAACTCTGAGATGGTTACAACCTTTGAGTTCTGTAAATTTCGCGACGACAAATATACATTTTTATTTCGTTCATTTAAAACGAAAACAGATTTTTTATCGTCCACCTTCAGGTTTTTCTGAATGTCAGCAAAATCCCTGGTTTTGGGCTGCTCAAGGTTGAAATCCTGGAGGATCATCACCTGGTTGTTTTTAACTTTATAGGAGAGGGCTGATTTACGTGCCAGCTCTTTCACTTTTTTATTCAGTTTGACACCGTATGTCTTCGGCCGTGGTCCAAAGGTCCTTCCACCGCCCCTGAAGATCGGGTTCTTGATATCACCGAAACGTGCGGTTCCGGTTCCTTTCTGCCGTTTGATCTTTTTGGTACTCCCTTTGATCTCTGCACGTTCCTTGGTTTTGTGCGTGCCCTGGCGCTGGTGCGCGAGGTATTGTTTCACATCCAGGTAGATTGCATGATCGTTGGGCTCAACGCCAAAGATATCTTTGTCCAGCTTCACCTTTTTGCCGGTGCCTTTTCCTTTGATATCTAATACTTCTAATTCCATTACTTCTCAATTATTAAAAATGAACCATTGGATCCCGGTACTGAACCTTTCAGTATAAGCAGGTTATTTTCAGGAATGATTTTCACCACACGCAAGTTCAGGATCTTCACCTTTTTACCGCCTGTCTGGCCGGCCATACGCATTCCCTTGAACACGCGTGAAGGATAGGAAGATGCACCGAGTGATCCCGGGGCCCTGTCCCTGTTGTGCTGTCCGTGCGTGGCATCATTGACACCGCTGAAGTTGTGACGTTTCACAACGCCCTGGAATCCTTTACCCTTGGTGATACCGGATACGTCCAGCCAGGTATCATCATTGAAATAATCGACGGTGATCACGTCACCGGGTTTCCAGTCCTTTACAAATCCTTTCAATTCGATTACCTTCCGCTTCGGTGTGGTCTTTGCCTTCGCAAAATGACCTTTCATTGCGGCGGGGGTATTCTTCTCTTTCTTTTCGTCAAAAGCCAGCTGAACAGCTGCATAACCATCGCTGTCCTCAGATTTTACCTGTGTCACGACACAGGGTCCGGCCTGAATTACGGTACAGGGAATATTCTTTCCTTCTGCATCATAAATGGAGGTCATTCCGACTTTTTTACCAATTAATCCTGGCATCTTATTATAATTTTCCTTGGTTAAACTTTGATTTCTACTTCAACACCGCTGGGCAGTTCCAGCTTCATCAATGCGTCGATGGTTTTGGGTGTTGAACTGTAAATATCCAGCAGTCGTTTAAATGAACTCAGCTGGAACTGTTCACGGGCCTTCTTGTTCACAAAAGGTGAACGCAACACGGTATACACCCTCTTATGTGTAGGGAGTGGAACCGGACCACTTACAACAGCACCTGTCGACTTGACCGTCTTGACGATCTTCTCAGCAGATTTGTCTACCAGATTGTGGTCGTAAGACTTTAACTTAATCCTGATCTTTTGGCTCATTCTTAATGATTATTGATTTACCTTAAGCTTTATTTAATAATTCTTTTGAAATATTCGGCGGCACCTGTTCAAAGTGACTGAATTCCATGGTAGAGCTTGCTCTTCCGGATGAAATGGTCCTGAGCACGGTCACATATCCGAACTGTTCTGCCAGCGGTACCTTGGCTTTGATGACCCTTGCACCGGCCTTGGAGTCCATACCTTCAACCTGCCCGCGCCGTTTGTTCAGATCCGAGATCACATCACCCATGTACTCTTCAGGTGTTACAACCTCCACGGCCATGATCGGCTCCATCAGCACCGGGCTTGCCTTTTGACCGGCATTCTTCAACGCATTCCTGGCAGCGATTTCAAAGGCAAGCTGGTCGGAGTCCACGGGATGATAGGATCCGTCTAAGAGGCGCACTTTCAGCGAATCGATCGCATATCCTGCCAGCGGTCCGTTCAGCATTGCATTTGTAAAACCCTTTTCAACGGAAGGAATATATTCACGCGGAACATTTCCGCCCTTGATTTCACTGATGAACTGCAATCCTTTCACGCCTTCGTCGGCGGGAGAGATATGCACTTCAATATCTGCGAACTTACCACGACCACCGGTCTGCTTCTTGAATATTTCCCTGTGATGTACTTCTTTGGTAAGTGCTTCCTTGTAATTCACCTGGGGTGATCCCTGGTTGCATTCGACCTTGAATTCGCGCTTCAACCTGTCCATCAGGATCTCCAGGTGCAATTCACCCATTCCACTGATGATGGTCTGTCCGGAATCCTCATCGGTCCTGACCTGGAACGTGGGATCCTCCTCTGCAAGCTTGTTGAGCGCCATGCCCAGCTTGTCGATGTCGGATTGTGTTTTCGGCTCGATGGCCACGCCGATCACCGGCTCGGGGAATTCAATCGATTCAAGGATCAACGGTTTGTTCACCGCCGTGATCGTATCACCGGTCCGCAACTCTTTCAATCCCACCACGGCGCAGATGTCCCCTGCTTCGATCTCTTTCTTGGGATTCTGCTTGTTGGCATGCATCTGGTAGATACGCGTAATCCGCTCTTTCTTACCAGTACGGTTATTCAGTACCATCACACCTTCTTTCAGGAGACCGGAGTACACACGCATGTATGCCAGTCTTCCTACGAAAGGATCTGTTGCAATCTTGAATACCAGTCCGGCAAGCGGATCTTCAATCGTTGGGTGGCGGTCTTCACTTTTATCGTTATCGGGATTGATTCCCTTGATCGAGCCAACGTCCATCGGACTCGGCAGCAATGCAACGATCCCGTCGAGCAAACGCTGAACGCCTTTGTTCTTGAAGGCCGATCCGCAGAATACAGGAGTGATGTCCATGTTGATGGTTGCACGCCTGGCATATTCCATGAATTCGTCCACCGTGATTGAATTCCTGTCCTCCAGGAACCGGTCCAGCAGATCGTCGTCGGATACACAGACGGCTTCCACCAGTTTCTCCCGCCATTCTTCGACCTCGTCGATCATGTCTTCGGGGATCGGGCAATATTCATATTTCATTCCGAGGGTTTCGTCCTCTTTCCAGACGATCGCCCTGCGTTCGATCAGATCCACAATTCCTGTGAAATTGTCTTCTGATCCTATGGGAAGTTGCAATGGAACGGGATTTGACTTCAGTTTGTCCCTGATCTCTCCTACTACACCGAAGAAATCCGCGCCCACCCGGTCCATCTTATTGATGAAGGCGATCCGCGGAACTTTATATTTGTCAGCCTGTCTCCAGACTGTCTCTGATTGTGGCTCTACGCCTCCTACTGCACAAAAAACTGCGATTGCGCCATCCAGCACCCGGAGTGACCGCTCCACCTCAACAGTGAAATCAACGTGTCCCGGGGTATCTATGATATTGATCTTATGTTCCTGGTCTTTGTACTTCCAGAAGGTGGTAGTGGCTGCGGAAGTGATGGTGATCCCTCGCTCCTGCTCCTGGACCATCCAGTCCATAGTAGCTGCTCCGTCATGGACTTCACCGATGCGATGGGTAATACCTGTATAGAACAGAACGCGTTCTGTAGTGGTCGTTTTCCCGGCATCGATGTGCGCCATGATCCCAATGTTTCTTGTATTTTTAAGTCCTGGGTTCATTAATGTGCACACTTACCTTATTAAAATGTCTCTTATATGCTAATATTTATGTTATGGAATTTTAGAACCTGAAATGCGCGAACGCCTTGTTCGATTCTGCCATTCTGTGCGTTTCTTCTTTTCTTTTAAATGCGCCTCCTTCATGGTTGTAAGCGGCGATGATCTCAGCAGCCAGCTTCTCACTCATGGACCGTCCGGGCCGTTTCCTTGAAAACATGATCAGGTTTTTCATGGAGATGGAAACTTTCCTCTCTGCACGTACCTCCATCGGTACCTGGAAGGTTGCTCCACCTACCCTGCGGCTCTTCACCTCAACCTGCGGCGTAACATTGTCAAGTGCTTCCTTAAAGATCTCAAGTGTCGACTTCTCCTCATTCTTCAACTTCTCGTCGATGATCTCCATGGCACCATAAAAGATGTCATACGCAACACTTTTCTTCCCATCAAGCATCAGGTTATTTACAAACTGCGTTACAAACGTATCCTTGTATTTCGGATCCGGTAACGTGATATGCTTCTTTGGTTTTGACTTTCTCATTATCTGTTACAATAAATCTATTATTTCTTCTTAGGTCTTTTCGTTCCGTACTTCGATCGGCGCTGGGTACGGCCCTCCACTCCCGAAGTGTCGAGTGCACCGCGAATGAGGTGATAACGTACACCGGGAAGATCCTTTACCCTGCCGCCCCTGATCATCACGATCGAGTGCTCCTGGAGGTTGTGACCTTCACCAGGAATATAGGCATTCACTTCCTTCTGGTTCGTCAGCCTGACCCTTGCCACTTTACGCATGGCCGAATTCGGCTTTTTCGGGGTAGTCGTATAGACGCGCACGCATACACCTCGACGCTGCGGACATGAGTCCAGTGCAGGAGATTTGCTCTTTTCTACCATCTCCTTTCTACCCTTCCGTACTAGTTGTTGAATTGTAGGCATTTATGCTTAATTCTTTATTAATAGTTTCTGTGTTCTCTCTAAAATCGGGTTGCAAAGGTATTCTTTTTTTTAAAAAAACAAGAAAATTTTAATTAAATATTTCATTTTTAGCAGCAAAGGTTCTTCTGCCAGAATCACCGTGTCCCGGCAACTGTGCTGCGATGCTACAGAACACATCCGTCATCCTGAAGGCAGGCGCAAAGGTTCAGCATCGGGATCATCCCCCTGGCTTGCGCGAGCGTGCGGACATACCAAAAAAAGAGGCTTGATTTAATCAAAAAATTATTACTTTTGCACACCGAATCAGACCAGTATGGAAATAAATTACTTAACATCATAAAACACCATTTTTAGCTGATATGAAAAATTACACGACCGATCAGATCAAAAGTGTTGCTTTGGTTGGCAACGCTGGCTCTGGAAAAACCACCCTTGCAGAGTCTATGCTTTTTGAAGGCGGGGTTATTGAAAGAAGAGGAGATGTAGACCACAAGAATACGGTCTCTGACTACAACCAGATCGAACATGACAATGAGTCATCGATCTACTCCACCGTCATGTACACGGAGTACAATGATAAAAAGATCAATATCCTGGATGTACCTGGCGCGGATGATTTCGTCGGTGGTGCAGTTTCAAGCCTGCATGTAGCTGACGCGGCCGTGATGCTGATCAATGCGCAGCATGGCGTGGAAGTGGGTACGGAAATTCACAGCCGCTGGCTGGAGCGGTTCAATAAACCTGTTGTACTCGTTATGAACCAGTGCGACCACGACAAGGCGAATTTCGAAAAAGCATTTGAATCGGTAAAAGACAGTTTTGGCAGCCCGGTGGTGCTTACCCAGTTTCCGGTAAATGCAGGTCCGGGATTCAATTCCATCGTGGACCTGATCCAGATGAAACAGTATACCTATCCTGAGGACGGCGGCAAGCCTGAGATCAAGGAGATCGATGCGGAGCACCAGGACCGTGCCGAGGAACTGAGAAATGAACTGATCGAAAAAGCGGCTGAAAATGATGAGCAACTCATGGAGACCTTCTTCGAAAATGATGGTCTGACTGAAGATGAAATGCGCTCCGGGATCACCACCGGCCTTATTGCAAGGGGAATCTTCCCGGTATTCTGCGTCTCCGGTGAAAAGAACATGGGTGTGGGGCGCCTCCTTGAGTTCATCTCGAATGTAGCGCCTTCCGCCGACCAGTTCCCGGCAGTGAAGACCAAAGACGAAAAAGAGGTTGCTTGCGATGCAGGTGCAGCACCATCCATGTTTGTGTTCAAGACCTCCTTCGAATCACATATCGGCGAGGTGAACTATTTCAAGATCATGTCGGGTGAAGTGTCCGAAGGGTTGGACATGACCAACGAACGTACACAGAACAAGGAGCGGATCTCGCAATTGTTCGCCCCCTACGGAAAGAACCGGTCCAAGGTGGCCAAAATGTCTGCAGGCGATATCGGCTGTACCGTAAAATTGAAAAATACCACGACCAATGATTCACTGTGCGGACCGGGTGCCAGTTATGAGTTTCCCCCCGTGCCTTTCCCCAATCCCAAATACAGGACAGCCATCAAACCGCTCAGCGAGGGTGATGAAGAGAAACTGGGAGAAGCACTGACCCGGATCCATGATGAGGACCCGACGGTGATCGTTGAATACAGCAAAGAGCTGAAGCAGATCATTATCCACGGTCAGGGTGAACACCACCTCAACCTGGTGAAATGGCAGCTGGACAACCTGTATAAGGTAGAAACAGAATTTCATCCCCCGAGAATCCCCTACCGCGAAACCATCACCAAGGCGGCGCAGTCAGACTACAGGCACAAGAAGCAGTCGGGTGGTGCCGGACAATTCGGTGAGGTACATATGATTATCGAGCCTTACGTGGAAGGAACACCGGAAAAGGGTGCCTTCAAGATCGGCGGACGTGACTACAAGTTGTCTGTCCGCGGCAAGGAAGAGCACGAACTCAGCTGGGGTGGTAAACTGGAGTTCATC
>CAZPTO010000047.1:0-14376 GCA_964589155.1 uncultured Bacteroidaceae bacterium
AAATTCTGCGATTTGACATTGAAATCAGGGTCCTTCTCCGTGCCGGGGTACTTGTGGTGGTCCCAGTGGTTTTTGATCAACCGCCGGTAAGACATCCCCGCGAACATGAACACCGCCGCATAACCAACCGCATCGTTAACCTTCCTGTTGGGCGAAACCAGCTGGTGCATGGCATCATGACCGGTGATGAACAACCCGGTATACAGGTACGCCTGGAACAGAATATGGACATACATCCATGGATTGTTCCAGGCCACTTCCACGTTCAGCAAGATATATACCAAATGAGCCGTCCAAAGCACCATGATGGTCAGTGCGATCAGGAGCCCCATATTATTGTTGCGTACATCCATATGTCAAGTAAAATAAAAAATCCCAGCTGTACGAAAAACAGCGGAGCGGCGATTTTGTTCTTCCTGTTCACAAAACCAGTGCGATCGGCGAACCACACGAGCACAAGCGAAATCACCAGCCAGGCAATGTAATTCTGCATTGGTACCGGTCCGCCCCAGTCCCACATATCGAGATCGATCGCCGCCGGCTCGCGGCCAAAGTCGTATACCACCATCAGCACCGCGGCGACCAGCACCCTGAAATACCGCTGCTCAAAGAACCGCGAGGTGATCACCAGGCTGGCGTAAACCAGCATCAGCCAGTTGACACCGATGATCAGCGGCGTATGAAAGAGTTTCGCACCCAATGTCGGCCCGTAGGAATAACTGCCAAAAATCAACCCGGTATTCACCCCCGCGATCTCCACGATGAAACCGGCGCTGTAGATCACCAATGCCTTCCATGCAAACTGTATATCCAGTCTTCCATGATAAATCAGGAGCAGCATTACATTCAACAGCAGGTTCAGCGGGACCAATGCCTTGAACAGCTCGCGCGTCTGCGGAATGATCATCCCGGCTACGCCTACGCTGTAAAAGATCACCAGCCACGGGGCCAGGTTGAAGTTCCGTATTTTGTTGATGAAGTCTTTCATAATTCGTTATGGTTTAGCTTCGCTGAGCAGATCGACAGGGTGATTTCAGTTCATATCCCTTTGCCAATATCCAACTTAATTATCCAATAACAGGGTTTTTCTATCTGTTTAATCACTCAATTTAACCGCACAAACACGATAATGTTGCGGGTACTGCATCACCAGCAGCGCTAAGAGACCTACCCATATTTCTTATCAATAAGCCCGTCGACAATTTTTGCCGAAGCCAGGCAGAGCGGGATCCCACCCCCCGGGTGTACGCTGCCGCCTACAAAATAGAGGCCGGGGAAATCTTTCCTGTGGTTGGGATGCCTGCTGAATGCCGCCATGCTGCTGTTGCTGCTGTTCCCGTACAAACTTCCCCTGAAGGAAAATGTTTCTTCCTCGATGTTCCGCGGATCACGTACGGTTTCATGAAGGATATGCGACGCCACATCCGTTTTCAGTATCCGGTTGATCTTGGTCATGATGTTTTTCCGCACTGCGACAATCTCCGCATCCCAATCCTGCCCGGTATTTTCGGGTACGTTGATCATTACAAACCAGTTCTCTCCACCCTCCGGTGCATCTTTCTTCACATTTTTTGAACTGATGAACAGGTAGGTGGTCGGATCGTCGGTGATGGTCTTTGTACCAAACAGGTGCCCGAACTCCCCGCGGTAGTCCCTGCTGAAAAAGAGGTTGTGCAACTCCAGTTCCGGGAACTGCCGGTCCATGGCCCAGTAGAAGATCATCGCCGAAGTGGACCGCTCCGGCTTGAAATATTTTTCCGGGAAGGGCAGGCCAGGCAGCAGGTCCTTGTAAAGGTAATAGATATCCACATCGCTGACAACCAAGTCGGTATTGTGGGTTGCACCGTTCACCTGCACACCACGAATCCGCTTGTCGTTATAAACGACCCGCTCTACAGGGGTGTTGAATGAAAATGTTACCCCGACACGTTCTGCAAGCCGCTGAAGTTCCAGGGCAAGGATATGCATGCCTTTTTCGGGGAAGTAGGCACCCATATTGTGCTCCAGGTGGGAGATGACATTCAGGGTACCCGGTGCCTGGTAAGGATTGCTTCCATTGTAGGTGGCGTACCTGTCGAAGAGCTGTACCAGGTGGTCAGACCTGAACCTGCGCCTGTTGGCTCCATGCATGGTAGACAATACTTCCAGCTTATAGATCTGCATTGCCGAACGAAGGAATTTCTTAGAGACAAACGTCCGCGGTGAACTGAAATCTCCGAAAATAAACACATCCTGTGTCAGGTTGTACATGCTCCGTGCCTTTTTCAAAAAACGCCGGATACGGCCTGGATTTTCCCCGGTCTTTTCCGCCGCCTCCTTCGCAAACGCCTCCGGATCCCCATAAGCATTCAGCACCAGCCCGTCTTCGTAAAAATATTTCGTGATCACCTCCAGGGGGGTGTAGCGCACCGAAACCTTCATCTCTTCTTCGGCAAGCAAATACAACTCTTCCATCAGGTCAGGCAACGTGAAAAGCGATGGTCCGGCATCCCAGCGATAATTCTTCCAGCGAATTTCTCCCATCTTGCCACCAGGTCCGCCGGACTGCTCAAAAACAGTGACCTCATGTCCCTTTACAGCCAGCCTGATTGCCGCGGCTAATCCGCCGATTCCGGCACCTATGACAGAAATTTTCAATTTCATTACACCAAGATAAACAATTTATCAAAATTATTGTTTAACTTTTGCTTTCATTTACTGAACAAAAATTTAACAAAACCAAAGTGGAACGTAAAGCCCTCATTGTCGGAACAGGATTAGGCGGATTGACAACTGCCATGCGACTGGCCCACGCCGGTTACAAGGTCGAAATGGTGGAGAAGTACCACCAGGCCGGCGGAAGATTGAACCAGCTGAAAAAGGATGGATTTACCTGGGACCTCGGCCCTTCTTTCTTCAGCATGACCTACGAGTTTGATAATTTTTTCAGGGATATTGGCATCAAGGCCCCGTTTGAATTCGTGGAACTGGATCCCCTGTATACGGTCAACATCAGGAACGATGAACGGAAGTATACCATTTACAAGGACCTCGACAAGCTGGCGGAAGAATTCAAAGAGATCGAGCCGGACTTTAAGAAGAATATGGAGAAACTGCTGCATTCGGCAGGTCAGTTCTTTCACTCTACCGAGGAGCTGGTGATCAAGAAGAATTACAACAGCATGATGCAGTACCTGCTTACCCTGGCAAGGGTACCCGTGCACCACGCACCGAAAATGATCCGCACCGTCTGGAAGGAACTGGACCGGCATTTTACTTCGGAGCAGGTCAAACAGATCTTTTCCCTGGTGGCATTCTTTTTAGGAGCCACGCCGTACGACACTCCTGCCATATATACGCTCCTGACCTATACCGAACTGGTGCACGATGGCTATCACAATGTGCGTGGCGGCATGTACAAGATCGTGGAAGGACTGCTGGAGGAGATGGAGAAAATGAATATTACCATACATTACAATACAGAAATAACAGGATATGAACAGAACAACGGACAGGTATCAGCACTTGTTGATGCTGAAGGTAAGAAGTGGACAGCCGACACGTATGTTATCAACAGTGATGCAGCCTCATTCAGGCACTATATCTTCAATCGCCCCAAATTCACGGAAGAGAAGCTGGATAAAATGAAATGGACCCTGGCTCCCTTTACCATGTACCTGGGAGTGAAGGGGAAGATCGACAACCTCGAACACCACAACTATTTTTTGGGAGATAATTTCGAGGAGTATGCCAACAAGATTTTTAAGAACAGTGTCAAACTCGACAAACCCTATTATTATGTGAATGTCAACTCCAAGTTCAACGAGGAAATGGCACCCAAAGGGCATGAGAACCTGTTTATTCTCTGCCCGGTTCCCGATTTGCGGAACAAGCCCGACTGGAGCGACCGGGAAAAGCTGGCCGATGATATCATGACCGACCTCTCGGAGCGGACCGGATTCGACATCAAAGGGAACCTGGTCACAAATACTATTTATGATCCGGTCGACTGGCGGGATGCATTCAACCTTTACAAAGGCAGCGGTCTCGGACTGGCACACGACCTGAACCAGATTGGTTATTACAGGCCGAAGAACAATGATGAGGTATTCGACAATGTCTATTACGTAGGTGCTTCGACCCTGCCGGGAACGGGGTTGCCTATGACCGTAATAAGTTCTAAACTTGTAACTGAAAGAATCAAGAAGGAACATGGACCTGTACACGCTTAATTCACTGCATCTCAGCAAGCTGACCACGAAAAACTACAGCACCTCCTTCTCACTGGGGGTGAGCCTGCTGCAAAAAGAATACCGGTTACCGATCTATGCTGTCTACGGATTCGTAAGGGTGGCGGATGAGATCGTGGACACCTTCCACGACCAGGACAAGGAACGCAAACTGTCTGAATTCCGTCGCGATACCTACCAGGCGATCGTGGACGGGATGAGTACCAATCCAATATTGCACAGTTTCCAGTGGGTGGTGAACGAATACAACATCGACCATCACCTGATCGAAGCCTTCCTGGAAAGCATGGAGATGGATCTGACACAAAAGGAATATACCCCGGAGGAATTTCAGAAATACGTATACGGCTCTGCCGAGGTGGTCGGGCTGATGTGTTTGCGGGTATTCTACAAGGACCAGGACGATGCCTACAATGCCCTGATCCAGCCTGCACGCAAGCTGGGTGAAGCTTTTCAGAAGATCAATTTCCTGCGGGACATTCAATCGGATTACGAGGAACGCGGAAGGTTTTACTTCCCGGGGGTGGACATGCACAGCTTCAACAATGCAACCAAAAAGATCATCGAAGATGATATTAAAAAAGATTTTGATGAAGCATACATAGGAGTGAAGCAACTCAACCGCGCTTCGAAACTTGGTGTACTGGTGTCCTATACCTATTACCTGAAACTCTTTGAGAAGATCCGTAAAACGGATGCTTCAAATATTTTCCAGAAGCGCTACCGGATCCCCAATTTCCGCAAGATACTGATCCTGGTCCGTTGCACTATTGAAGTAAAACTGGGGTTGAAATGAAAATAGATACCACCTGGACATATTTCCTGATCCTCGGACTTTCGCTCCTGTATCCGCTGGCGCAGAGTTTCGAAAAGCGTGTGTTTATGTTCCGGAAGATGAAATTTATCTTCCCGGGCATCTGGTTTTCCGGCACCCTGTTCATCATCTGGGATGTGTTCTTCACAAAGGCCGGGATCTGGGGATTCAACCACAACTACACGAGGGATTTCTATATCCTGGGGCTGCCGCTTGAAGAATGGCTGTTTTTCCTGGTCATTCCGTACTGTATATTCTTCCTGCATGAGGTGCTTCGCTATTTCGTTAAAAAATTCTATTTCCCCCAGTTCGCAAAATATGTCATCTGGACTTTCCTCTTAGCAGGAACGATTGCGCTTCCATTTGTCTGGGGAAAAACATATACCTTCACCACCATCGCTTTTGTCCTGCCGTTTCTCGCGCTGCAGCTGATGCTGAAGACATGGAAGACCTGGTTCTCCGGGTTCCTGCTGACCTACCTGGTCTCCTTCATTCCGTTTATCATTGTCAACGGATACCTTACCCGCATCCCGGTGGTCTGGTACAACAACATGGAAAACCTTTCCTTCAGGGTCACCACCATACCCATCGAAGATTTCATTTACCTGCTGGGCATGCTGATCCCGGCTTTCACTGTCTACCAGTGGCTACTGCACAGGTACGGATCCGAAAAACTGAAGGAACGGATGAAACTGGGAGATGTGAGTGGTTTTTAGATCCTGTCCTCCGGTATGTGAACAATCATACGAATAGTGTACCTTTGTACAGATTACGGTTCAACCAATAACACATCAAAAGCTAAGGATGAGATTCCTGAACATTTGTAACATGTTTACTGTCTGGCATCCAATGGGTAAAACACGTACACTGAAATCATCTCCAACGCCGGGATTCCTTCATCCCTGCAAACGATGGGCCTTGCTCGCCCTCCTGCTGATTTCCCTGTTTCCAGCTTTTGCGCAAGTCCCGTTAAATGGAAAGATCGGGCTCACACTCAGCGGGGGCGGGGCCAAGGGATTTGCACATATCGGAGCATTGCATGTAATGGACAGCCTTGGTTTAAAAGTGGATTATATCTCAGGAACCAGCATGGGCAGTATCGTTGGCGGGCTTTATTCCGCAGGTTATTCGGCCAATGATATTGAAAGAATTGCCCTTTCAATTGATTGGGCAAATGTGTTTGATTCCAACCCGGGCGTAAAAAATATTCATATCCGTAACCGGTGTGAGTCGGGAAAATACCTGGTGGAAGTCCCGTTTGAAAAGTTCAGGATCATTGTCAGAACCGGTGCCATTGAAGGGCAGCAGCTATGGAGCATCCTTGAAAAATTGTTTTTCCATCTTCGTGAAACAAAAGACTTTTCCCGGTTTCCTATCCCCTTTGCTTGCGTTGCTACCAACATCGAAACCGGTGAGCCGGTGGTAATCTCGTCAGGCGATATAATAAGCGCCCTTCGCGCCAGCACTGCTATTCCAGGCATTTTTACCGCAATAGAAAGAGAAGGGACGTCCCTGGTAGACGGGGGGGCTGTAAATAATTTCCCTGTGAATGTAGTGCAGGAAATGGGAGCCGAATATGTAATCGGCGTGAATGTGTCACGCGGTTTGCGGGAAGCTGAGGAACTGAACACACCGATTGATATCATTTACCAGACGGGCATGTTTAAAAACGCTGCCATGTTTGAGAAGAACAAAAAAAATACCGATCTCTATATTATGCCTGATCTAACCGGTTACGATGTCTCGGATTTTACCGATGCAAGGCAAATTATTGAGAGAGGCAAACAAATGGCCAGGAACTTTATCCCGGAGCTGAAGGAGCTGGCAAGCATCAATCCTGCGTCTCCCAATACGCCCCCTGATGTGCCTGATGACAAGTATATTGTGGTTGAGCAACTCTCGTACCAGGGGCTCAAAAACATCCGTGAAGGCTTCCTTGATAATATTACAGATGCCTACATTCAGGATACAACAACTGCAGCAGAGATCAGTGAGCTCATACAACGGCTCTATGCCACGGGGTATTTCGAAAGAATTACATACACCTATCATACTTCAAACACAGATCCTGATAAAAAGCAGTTGGTTTTTTCTTTTCGTGAAAAACAGATGAACTCGCTTAAGCTGGGACTGAATTACAATGATTTCATGGGTATTGGCCTGGTGGGAGGTCTGACTACCAAAAAACTGTTATTGCATAATCTGTATGGGGATTTCAGTTTCAGTTTGGGAAGGTATCCTGCTTATCGTGTGCAAGTTGACTTTTTTACATCCGAACACCTAAAAAACTGGATGAGCCTCAAAACCGAAGGCAATGTGCTGGATTTTCCCTACAACGATAATTTTGTCACTGTTGCTGCGTATAACAAGCGATACTTCGGCCTGGATGTTTCCTTTAATCAAACTTTAGGGAACAATGCATACATGTATGCAGGCGCTGCGTACTATTTTCAGCACCTGGAGCCAACCATTCAAACCGATTTTGCCCTGCAGGGTAAGAATTCAGCAAATGAGGTTTTTGCCGGGGTTAAAAAATATACACTCAACAGGCATGCATTTCCGCTTTCGGGACAAAACTTCTCATTGAAGACTTCCTGGGTACTGAATCAGAAACCTTCTTTAAATATCGTCGGTGAG
Source organism: uncultured Bacteroidaceae bacterium (assembly GCA_964589155.1). GTDB lineage: Bacteria > Bacteroidota > Bacteroidia > Bacteroidales > M55B112. The sequence continues at coordinate 7,681 of CAZPTO010000047.1, forward strand.
GACGAAAACGTGAACAATTTATCACAATCGGAAATTGAGATCACTGACTTTTTACAACTGATATTCCTGTATGAGTTTTTTCAGCCGATAGCAGACCATTCTTCATTTTTTACAAGGTTCCAGGCCGGTTACAATTACAACTACACACAGGGATTTCTTAATATGTTCAACCTGGGCGGAACCTCTCCATTTTTGCGTGACCAGCTCATGTTTCCCGGCATTGATGAATATGGAATCCTCACCCCTGCAGCCATCACCGCCGAACTGGGATGGAACATCAACACCTGGTCCGGGATCTATCTCACTCCCGTTGTAGGGGCTGCCCTGTATGATTTTGATGTTGAACTAATCAGCGATATCAACATCGACAATCTGCTCATGGGATCCAGCCTGAGCGTGGGATACCGCTCCCCACTCGGTCCCCTGACAGCCACCGTTTCCTATAGCCCGCAGAAAAACAGCGTGTTGGGGTACATCAATTTTGGCTGGAACTTTTAGGAGTATTTCATGAGCTTGTGATTTCCTCATCATAGGACATAGATATTTCACCGGAATAGTGACATAAATTTAATGCGATATACGGATGATTTCCCGGTGGATTGCTGAAATAATACACGTCTGAATGGATTAATTCGCTATTTTCGAACTCCATAAACCCAGCGCCATTGCCTGACACCAAAAAAACCGGAAAAAAACGTCTAAGCGACCGCACCGCCGACCTGGTCATCATTGGCGGAGGGATCACCGGATTGAGCGCAGCATACATGGCTGCTGCTGCTGGTAAAAAGGTAACTGTCATCGAGGCAGGTAAAAACTTCGGCGGACTCCTCAGCACATTTGAGATCGGCGGAAACAGGCTGGAATTCTATTACCACCATTTCTTTACACACGACCGGGAGCTGCACTGGCTCATCAATGAGCTGGGTCTGAAGGAAAAACTATTCTATCGCAACACATCCATGGGGGTCTATAACCGTGGAAAGATCTACCGTTTCGATACACCCCGCGACCTGCTGCGCTTCCGTCCGATTGGTTTTTTCGACAAGATCCGGTTCGGCCTCACCAGCATCTACCTCGGTAAACTGGCCAACTGGAGAAACAACGAACATATCGCCAGCATGAACTGGTTCAGTAAGTGGGCCGGAAAAAGCACGACAGCCTCCTTGTGGGCTCCCCTGCTGAAGATCAAATTCGGTCCGTATGCCTCCGCTGTCCCGCTCTCCTGGATGATCGGCAGGATGCGCCAGCGCATGAAATCGCGCAAGAGCGGCGACGAACAACTGGGGTATCTCCAGGGAAGCCTGCAGTTACTGCTCGACACACTGCTTGAGAAATTAAACGAACTGGACGTCGAGCTGGTCCCGAATGCCCCGGTAGAAAAAATCAACTTCGAAAACAACAGGATCACTGGCGTCATAACAGCACATCAAAAGTCCGTAGCAACACCGCAGCAACAGTTCGCCACAAAAACGCAACGAAAGTCCGTCTCAATCCAACAACGACAACACTCCACAATAAAGCAGCAACAGGCCGGAACAAACAAGCAGCAACAGGCCTTCACCTCAAAGCAGCAGCAGCTCCGCACAACCCCGCAACGTCAGTTCGAAGGAAAAGACTTTCTATTCACCATCCCGGGACCCTACCTCTCCCGGCTCCTTGAACAAACACAACCGCTACTGGCCCGACGCCTGGGCAATATCCGGTATTTCGGTGCCGTCTGCGTCGTCCTGGAACTGTCCCGGCCCCTCAGCAATATCTATTGGCTCAATGTCGCCGACGAGGGATTCCCGTTCGGCGGGATCATCGAGCATACCAACTTTATCGATAAAAGAGAATACAACGGCAGCCACATTGCCTATCTCTCAAGGTACTTTGACCATGAGGAAGAGATCGCCTCCATGGCCGAAGCGGAGCTCAAAGAGATGATGCTTGCTCACCTGCCGAAGATCTATCCTGATTTTGACAAAAGCATGATAAAGAATAGCTTTGTTTTCAGAACCAACACGGCTGCCACCGTATGTGATTTGAATTTCTCTGAAAAAGTACCCGGATGTAACACTGAAACAGACAACCTGTATATCGCCAACATGAGCCATATCTACCCCGATGAAAGAAGCACGAACAACTCAATAAAGATTGCCGCTGAGGCGCTGAAATGCATGGGCATCAATACCGGGATCCCGCAAAAGACCAATTCATTGTCAGGCAAAATAGGCTTTTAATTATGATATCGATCGTCATACCACTGTTCAACGAGGAGGAGAATGTACCCCACCTCTACACCCGGCTCACCGATGCCGCACCACGCTGGAAAGAGTCATACGAGATCCTCTTTGTCGACGATGGCTCAGTTGACCAAACCCTGTACTTGCTGAAGGAACTATGTAAAAAGGACGAGCGGGTCAAAACCATCCGTTTCAGCCGCAATTTCGGTCACCAGGCCGCTATCACCGCCGGCATCCGGCACGCAAAAGGCGATGCGGTAGTGATCATGGACGGCGACCTGCAGGATCCCCCGGAAGAGCTGCCACGCTTCCTGGAAAAATGGCGCGAGGGCTACCAGGTGGTCTATGCCATCAGGAAAAACCGCAAGGAAGGTTTTTTCAAAAAGCTGGCGTACAAATCGTTTTACAGGCTCCTGGGGATGATCAGCGATATCAACATCCCACTGGACTCAGGCGATTTCTGCGTGATGGACCGCAAGGTGGTACAGGTAATGAACAACAACATGACAGAGCACAGCCGGTTTGTGAGGGGACTCCGTGCCTATGCCGGGTTCAGACAGGTGGGAGTGGAATACGAACGGGCCGAACGAGCGGCCGGTGAGGTGAAGTATACATTTCGAAAGCTGCTGAAACTGGCGCTCGACGGGCTGCTCGATTTCTCAACGTTCCCGCTGAGAATTGCCACCTACCTGGGATTTTTGATCGCATTTACCTCTTTTATTGTCGGACTCTTTTTTGTGATCCACAGAATCTTCGATTTCAAATTCCTGGGACACTCCCCGTCGGATACGCCCGGACTGGCATCGCTGGCTGTAGGGGTCTTTTTCCTCGGGGGGGTGATCATGATCATCCTCGGGCTGATCGGAGAGTATATCGGCAGGATCTATTTCGAAGTAAAAAAGCGTCCCTTCTATATCATCGATGAGATCTACAATGAGTAACATCCTTCGTACCTTCAGACAACCAGGCGACTGGAAGAACAGCCTGGTGTTCATCCTGCTCGCCCTACTGTTCGGGGTGATCCGTACGCTCGTCTCCTACAAAGGCTTCGGGTACGAGGACCAGGTGGAGCAGCTGCCACTGATCTACAGGTCGTTCGACAGTGCCTACCTGCAGAACGACTTCTTTGTGAACAGCGGGCTCGGATCCATTGCCCGAACCAACTATATCCGGTTCATCCGGCTCTTTACCGGTTCACCCGATCAGCTTCCGCTGCTGTTCTTTGTCTTTACCATGATTCTCAATGCTGGCATCGCCCTGGTCACCTTCCTCACCGGGCGCACCCTCTTCCGGACTAACCTGTCAGGCCTGGTCGCCGCAGCCCTTGTAATGCTGGTCCCCACGTTTCATCTCGGTGCCTCGCCCCACCTCTTCGTCACCTACTTCATCCCCTCCTCCCTCGCCACCCCCCTGGTATTGCTGGCGATCCTGCTCGCCATTCACCAAAGAATTGCATGGTCCATGCTGGCAGGTGGTGCAGCCTCGCTGGTCCACCCGCTGTTCGGACTCGAGACCATGGCCCTGGTGCTGTTTGCCTGGATCGTTTCCGTGCTGCTGCAAGTAAAGCAATCGCAAAACGAAGATCCGGAAAAGGACCCGATGCAGAAGGAAGGGTTACAGAAAAAGCAGTATCAGGATAAATGGCTTCATAAGGGAGCTGTCCAATCATTAGCTGTTAAGCTGATCATGCCAACACTGCTGTTCACCGTTTTCGCTCTTGTGTCGATCCTACCCCAGCTCAAACAGCCCTTCCGGCTCGATACAGAACAATTCATCCATATCATCGGCTATTTTCGGCATCCGCACCACTACATTCCGGGCAGTTTCCCTGCGACCCACTACCTCCTGTTCCTGCTCTTCCTCAGTGCATTTGGCTATACCTGGTTGGCCCTGAAAAAAACCATGAACAGCTACCACCGTCACTTCATCCTGGTCCTCAACCTCTCCATCCTCGCCGCATGCTTTGCCGGCTACCTGTTGGTCGAGGTCATCCCCATTCGCTTAGCAGCCATGGCACAAACCTTCCGGTTGCTCTTTTTTCTCAAGTGGACCGGCCTGCTCTTTTTCTCCGGCTTCATAGTCAGGTTTTTCACCGAAAAACAGGCAAGAAAAGGAACCAGGATGCTGACAGGTGCAGCCCTGGTGCTGTTCGTTGTCGCTTTGTTTGCCAAAGGATTGCGCGCACAGACCAATGCCGAATACGGCGAAAATACTGGCGAAAAAACACTGCTTTCCGGAGAAATCGCCAACACCCCAGGTCAAGAGGCTGAAGAAATCGCAGCATTTGCCAGGCAGCACACCCCTAACGGTGCGGTATTCCTGACCCCCCACGACTTTGGCTTTTTTCGCCTGTCGGCTGAACGCGCCATCGTGGTCGACTTTAAGAGTTTTCCCTTTACCGACCGGGCCATGCTGGAATGGTACGAACGGATCAATGACTGCTACGGCGCACCTGAACCACTGAACGGATCAGGATTTGAGAATGAAACATTGATGCGCTCCAATTACAAATCCCTAAATGACACAAGGCTGAAAACAATACAAAAACAATACAATTTCTCCTACGCAGTACTTTTCGCAGAAACAGAAACCCGCTACGAAACAGTGTTCTCAAATGAAAAATATAAAATCATCAGGCTGAATTAATACAGAAATATTGGAACACAAATACGTCATTCTGAAACTGCGACGCATTCACATTTCCCGGTTTCGCATCATTCGTTAGGCCCGTTCTTTTCTTTTTCCCTGCATCGTCCCTTCATTTGATTCACCTCATATTCAGACCAACTCTTCATTCCCCAATTTTGTCCTGTAATATTTTCAGATCTTTTTTTTGCCCAGTTATTCCTCATCCCTTTAGCGTCATATTCTATGTTCCAGATCATTTTTTTTGCAATCCTTATTGTTCTAATTTCGCAATGAACAAATCACATTACAATGTATGGAAAAGATCATGGTGATCGGCGCCTCGGGTCAGATCGGCTCAGAGCTGGTGGTTGAACTGAGAAAAATATACGGTACCGGCAATGTCTGGGCAACAGATATCAAAACACCGGGGGCCAAAGTGGCAGAAGAAGGCCCCTTCCAGGTGCTGGATGTCATGGACGACAAGCAGCTGATCCATTTCGTGATCCGCAACAAGATCACGCAGATTTACCACCTGGCGGCTGTACTCTCCGGAAATGCGGAGAAACTGCCCATCCAGGCATGGAACATCAACATGGACAGCCTGATGAATATCCTGGAAGTGGCCCGCATGGTCGAGGATGTGAAAAAGGTGTTCTGGCCCAGTTCCATCGCGGTATTCGGTCCGACCACCCCCCGGGTGAACACACCACAGCTGACCACCATGGAACCGATCACGGTCTACGGTGTATCCAAACTTGCCGGGGAGCGGTGGTGCGATTATTATTACAACAAGTACGGTGTGGACGTACGCAGTGTCCGGTATCCCGGGCTGATCAGCTACAAGACCGAAGCCGGGGGAGGGACCACCGATTACGCGGTGGAGATCTTCTATGAAGCGGTACGAAAAGGCCGCTATACCTCCTTCCTCCAGGAAGGAACCTCCCTGCCCATGCTCTTCATGCCGGATGCCATCAAAGGGACCATCGATCTGATGGAAGCAGAACGATCAAAGCTCACCATCCACAGCAGCTACAACATGGGGGGATTCAGCACTGCACCGGAAGAGATCGCCGAGGAGATCAAAAAACACATTCCGGAATTCACCCTTTCTTACAATCCGGACTTCAGGCAACAGATCGCCGAATCGTGGCCCCAGAGTGTGGATGACACCGTGGCGCGGATGGACTGGGGATTTGAAACAAAATACGACCTGGAGAAAATGACCGGGATCATGCTCGAAGAAATCAGGAAAAAAACAAATCATTAAAATACGACCATCATGTACGGAAAGATCAAAGAACACCTGCAGCAAGAGATCAAAGAGATCCGCGAAGCAGGCTTGTACAAGGAAGAACGCATCATCACCTCCCCGCAAGGCGCTGAGATCACCATCAATACCGGTGAGGAAGTGCTGAATTTCTGTGCCAACAACTACCTGGGACTTTCGAACCATCCCGAGCTGGTGCAGGCCGCCAAGGATGCCCTGGACAGCCATGGTTTTGGAATGTCGTCGGTACGTTTTATCTGCGGAACGCAGGACATCCACAAAACCCTGGAGCAGAAGATCGCTGAATTTTTCGGTACCGAAGATACCATCCTGTACGCAGCCTGTTTCGATGCCAACGGGGGAATCTTCGAACCGTTGCTTACAGCCGAGGACGCCATTATCTCTGACAGCCTGAACCATGCTTCGATCATCGACGGCGTAAGGTTGTGCAAAGCGCAGCGCTACAGGTACAAAAATGCCGATATGGCCGACCTGGAAGAACAACTGAAAGCGGCGCAGGCACAACGGTTCCGGATCATCGTCACCGACGGGGTCTTCTCCATGGACGGTAACGTC
>CAZPTO010000048.1:0-14052 GCA_964589155.1 uncultured Bacteroidaceae bacterium
GACCTGTTTGAACGTACCGAGCCTGACCAGGTGGTTGAGCGGTGTATGGGAAAAGAGATCGTGATCACCAACAAGGTAGCAATCACGGCTGATATGATGGATCAGTTACCAGACATGAAGCTAATTTGTGTTGCTGCCACTGGAATGAACAACATCGACCTCGAATCTGCATCCAAAAAGGGGATCCAGGTAAAGAATACTGTCAACTACTCTACAGATTCCGTTGCGCAGGTCACTTTCACCATGCTGCTTCACCTGGTGAACCGGCCATTTTATTACGACAACTATGTGAAAAGTGGCGCATATGCAAAAAGCGATTCTTTTACACATCATTCGGAGCCCTTCTGGGAGCTGCGTGGAAAACGAATGGGTATCATCGGACTCGGCACTATCGGAAGGCAGGTAGCCAGGATCGCTGAAGCATTTGGGATGGAAGTTGTCTTTTATTCCACTACAGGGCGCAACAACAATATTAACTACAAACGTTTTGAGCTCGATGACCTGTTGAAGAATTCGGATGTGGTCAGTATCCATGCGCCCCTCAATGAAAGAACAAAGGGACTGCTTACTTACGACAAAATGAAACTTATGCGGCCCTGTGCAATTTTATTGAACCTGGGGCGCGGAGGGATTGTGGACGAGCATGACCTGGCGCGTGCCTTGAATGAAAATATCCTGGGTGGTGTTGGTTTGGATGTGCATGAACACGAACCCATCCATGCTGACAATCCCCTGTTGAAACTCTACGACAAAGACAAGCTGATCATCACACCGCACATGGCCTGGGCATCAAAGGAGGCGAGAGAACTGCTTATCCAGAAGATCGCTCAAAATATAGAAAGTTACCAGAAAGGTAAGGAAGGCTGATCCTTATGCGCACGCAGCATTCGAATAAGAAGCCCCTGAATAAGGAAAACAGACCATAAAAAAGGTTGTCCCGCATGAATGAGACAACCTTTTATTATGTGAATTTAGGTGATTACAACTCCCTGATCCTGATACTGCGGTACCAGACGTCGTCGCCATGATCCTGCAGTCCGATGTATCCCTCTTTTGCGACATCTGCCCAGTCTTCATTCAGTCCCGGGAATTTTGAGTCGGCAACCAGCTCTTCCCATTCAGGTGTCCAGAGGTGGTATTCAAGCACTGTTGCTCCATTCTGCTTATGAACGACCGTTCCTTTGTAGCAAATGATCTCAGCACTGTTCCATTCACCAGCCGGCTTTGCATTTTGCGGATCAGCAGGGATCAGGTCATACAGTGACCCGGCCTGGCGGTTACCATCTTCACCCAGCATTGCATCCGGATGCCGCTCGTTGTCCAGTACCTGCATTTCCGGGGCTGTCCGCCATATCTTCTCATATTCAGGTGATTCCTGTCCGAGATAAAAAATACCGGAATTTCCTCCTTCGGAGATCTTCCATTCAAGTTTCAGATGAAAATTGGAGAACTTCTTATCATAGATGATGTCTCCCCCATTTTCAGCGCCAGCTTCTCCCCTGCCGGAACCCTGGCAATGCAGCGTGCCATCGACCACTTCCCATGCTCCAGGCATCACTTCCATTTGGTAGCCTCTCCACCCTTCTGCATCCATGCCATCAAACAGCAGGTAAAATCCCTGTTCGGCTTCTTCAGTTGAAAGTGTGTTGGGCTCGGGAGCTTCTTTTTTTGTTTCCTCTCCGGACTCAGCAGAGGAATCGTCTCCGGATTTTGCACCTGTATTACAGGATGTAAGGGCCACAGCAACCAGGAGAATTGTAATTTTTTTTAGTGGGTTCATCATTTTCTTCATTTTTATAGCATTTATAGGTTCAATAGTATATAATTCGCTTTTAGGCTTCTAAATTTCCTAAATTTAATGAGAATATTCAAATATTATTTTCAGTTTCATGAAGTACAAGGGTATTTTTTGATAATCTGTTCATCTGATCAACTGCAATAATTGAGTCTATTCGCCATCTAAAACTGATTTCAACCTTGCAGCATCCAGGATGGTGATCATGTCCCGGTCGGCTTTGATGAGCTCTTCGTTGTTCATCAGGCGGATCTCCCGGGACACTGACGGCCGGGCAACTCCAAATAATTCTGAAAGCTGCTGGTGGGTCATGGGTAACCTGAATACCTGTTCTCCCGCTGCATGCCGGAGGAACAGGAAAGCCAGTTTTCCCCGCAGTGAAGGAAACGAAAGGAATCTAATCTTTTCGGAAAGAAACTGCGCCCGGTTGCTAATGGCATTAAGGAAATTGTTCAGTAACCTGAGATCTTCTTGAAGCAATTTCGAAAAGGCATCACGATCCATCTGCCAGATCACTGATGATGTTATGGCGATAACATTTACCGGGTAGGTTCTTCTCCGCCCGTACAAAAAAGCCGGGGCAATCATTTTCGATGGATGCAGGTCTTCGATTTTAAGTATCTTACCCGAGAGATCCATCATTTCTCCTGCAACTTTACCTTCCAGCACGATCCTTACATGTGTGCAGGGAGTTCCTGATTGCGCAATCATCGTTCCCTTTGCATAATTTCGTAATTGAAAGTGGGTGCCTGTCAGTACAGCGTCAATTTCCTCTCCCGCCAGGCCCAGGAATATAACACTTTCCGATAATATCTCAAGATGTTTCGTTTCCATCGTTTCTTATATGCAGTTTACTGGGTTGGTTGTAACCATTGTTACAAGCATTACAGCCCCTTTCGATTATTTTTGCAATATACGATGAATGCTGTTTAAATAAAGGAAAAAAACAGTGTGGATATTGTGATACAATTAAAAACAGATCAGATAACGATGAAAAGGGAGATTATACACATTGATGAGGGACTTTGTGACGGATGCGGAGAATGCATCCCAAACTGTCACGAGGGCGCATTGCAGCTAATTGATGGCAAGGCCCGCCTGGTAAGTGACCTGATGTGCGACGGGCTGGGTGCCTGCATCGGGCATTGTCCACAAGGTGCCATCACCATGGAGACAAGGGAAGCAGAGCCATATAACGAAACAGAGGTGATCAGTCAGATGGCCGAGAAAGGTAAAAACACGGTGATCGCCCACCTGCGGCATTTATTGGATCACAATGAGGGCAACCTGTTCAAAGAGGGGGTTACCTGGTTAAAAAGCAACCGGGAAAAGCTTGATTTTAACCTGGAAGAGGTCACATCGGTCATCCATAATGAAAAAACAATGCAACCGACCATGAAGATCGCTGCCATGGCACCTGCAGAAGAGCCCGTCATGCCTGGATGCCCCGGTTCACAAACGCGCGATATCGCCGTGAAAAAGACACCGGTTGAGCAAGAAACCGTGAACACGGTACAAACCAGTCAGCTAAGGCAATGGCCGGTTCAGTTTCATCTTGTAAATCCTGCGGCAGGATACTTCCAGGGAGCGGATCTGCTGCTGGCAGCGGATTGTTCAGCATATACACTTGCCAATTTTCATTCGGAGTACCTGAAGAATAAATCGTTGATCATTGCCTGTCCCAAGCTCGACAGTAGCCAGGAGATGTATTTGCAAAAGCTGGTACAGTTGATCGATCAGTCGAAAATCAACACCATCCATGTATTGGTCATGGAAGTTCCCTGTTGCAGCGGACTTCTGCGTCTCGTTCAGCAAGCTACTCAAATGGCCAGCAGGAAAGTACCGGTGAAGTCCACCGTTATCAGCATCGGTGGAGAAGTGCTTAAAGAAGAATGGGTATAATGCAATAAATCACATGCTTAAATTGGGCCCTTTCGCTTGATTCGGTCTTGATTTGTATTATTTAATATCGTAACTTACCTTCATCTGCAACGGATCTGACCCATTGCTGCCATACCCTCTATCTTTACTACGCGTCAGGTCCTTATGAACGAATAAACTGACTGGTACGATGAGGAATTTTTCAATGAAGAAAAAACAATTGTTTTCTGGAAACCTGGCCAGTGCAAGAGATCAGTTGTTTTATTATGCATTGCAGCTGACTGAGGACAGGGATGATGCACTTGACCTGGTGCAGGAGACAAGCTACAAAGCCCTGAAAAATTTTTCCAGGCTGAAGAACCTGCAGCATAGAAACGCATGGCTCTATACGATTCTGAAAAATACCCATATCAATAATCTGCGAAGCGGGCACAGCAAGAACATAGTGATGAACAGGAGTGAGCAGGAGGTCCAGGTAACCATGGCTGCACTTCCTGATCATGAAAATCCCGACCGCATATTTGAAAGAAAAGAACTGAAGGAAAAAATCAGGCATTTGCCTGCTGTGTACGCAAGGCCCCTTAAACTGTTCCTGGCAGGATATGCATACAAGGAAATTGCGCATATGACGGGTGTACCCATCGGAACGGTCAAAAGCAGGATCCACCTTGCAAAGGAAAAGCTGAAAAAAGCTTACGATGTCTGCTGATCGGCAATAAGAAGCAGTGAAAAATACGCCAGGCAATTCATTTCTACCCCAGGGAATCGCATGAAAATTTTTAGTACTTTGCCGGTTCAATAAGATAAAATTCATTCCGGCTGATGTACTAATTGTAAAATTTTTCACGCGTGAAACAATTAAAAAACCATGAGAAAGATCATCCTGTATTCCGCGATCAGCACTGACGATTTCATTGCCGACAGACAGGGGCAAATCGACTGGCTGAACAACCCGTCAGTGATCACAGAGGGTGAGGATTACGGCTATGGTGCATTCTACGCTTCGGTAGACACGACCTTAATGGGCAACAGCACGTATACACAGATCATGGGATTTGGAGGAGACTTTCCGTATCCTGATAAAAAAAATTATGTGGTTACCCGCCAGGAGGGCATTCCGGACACAGTAAATGTGCGTTTTGTGTCAGGGGATATACCTTCATTTTGCAGAAATCTTAAAAATCAACCGGGCAGAGACATCTGGCTGGTGGGAGGCGGAAAACTCAATACAACCTTGCTGGAATCTGGTTTGATAGACAGCCTGGTGCTTACTAAAATGCCAGTGGCACTGGGTTCGGGAATTCCGCTATTTGATACTCCCACATGGAAAGCATCCTTCAGAAATGTTTCTACGAAAATATTTGGCAAAGGGGTAATACAGATGGTGCTTGAGCACTAAAAAAACACTGCTGGCTGTATCAGACCAGGTCGCATGCATCTGCCGGCATCCAGTGCTTGTCTTTGCCTTCCCATTTGACATTGCAACCTATGGGATTGGTTACCGGGACCGATATCTGTTTCCCGGAGGTTAACTCCTCCAATGTGCGGTCCAGGTCATTTACGGTGATCTTTGAAGCATCCCGAGGACTGTCCACACCCCTTCCGGTATACACCAGTTTCCGGTGCTGATCAAAAACGTAAAAATGAGGTGTTCGCAGTGCTCCGTAGGTGAGCGCGACCTCCTGTGACTCATCATATAAGTAGACCCATGGAAACTTAAATTCCTCCATGCGTGCCACCATGTGGTCAAAATCATCTTCAGCGTAGGTGTGTTTGCTGTTGGCGTTGATGCCGACAAATTTTACACCTTTCTCAGCAAATTTTTCCGCAGTATTTTGTGTCACTTCATCGGACCCGATCACATAAGGACAGTGGTTACAAGTGAAGAAAATCACTAAAAACCTGTCATCCTTAAAACTATCCAGCGTATACTGGTTACCATCCGTTGCAGGCAGGTCGAAATAAGGTGCCTTTTCTCCAATGTCAAGTGTAAAAGCCATAAATATGATTTTTTAAAAGTTATTGAAATAATTCCAGGTGATCTTTTCTTAATAACAAGCCAACGGGGGGATTGTTTGTAAAACTTTTTCAGGCTGCCGAATCCGGGATTTTTTACGTAACAAGACTTTGTTTTCAAACAATTACACGGAACGAGCGTTTTACATTCATGAAAATAGCGACCCTGTTTTTTATCATGTTGTTTTCACTCTCAGCAAATGCCCAACAAATAGACACATTCAACACAGGCGACCTGGAAGCACTGCTGGACAGCAAGTCAGATACAGTATATGTGGTCAACTTCTGGGCTACCTGGTGTGCTCCCTGTATCAGGGAGATAGATTATTTCGAGGAGTTGCACCGGCAAGGAGATCCGCTTCTGAAGGTGCTGCTGATCAACCTTGATTTTCCCAACCAGGTAGAAGAGCGGGTGAAGCCTTTCATGAGGGAACATGATCTTACTGCAACGGTGGTCAACATGACAGAGATGGATTACGACAGATGGATCCCTGTGGTGCATAATGAATGGACGGGAGCTATACCGGCAACGCTTATATTCAACAAAAAAAGAAAGAAATTTATTGGCACCGAAGTTGCAAGAGAAGAACTATTCAAGGCCGTGCAAGCATTTAATTCTAAACAGTAATACAAACAATACAGTTATGAGAAAGTTATTTTTATTATCAGGAATCCTCCTGGGATTATCAATTGCAGTTTCAGCACAGCTTGAGCCGGGTGACCAGGCCGTGCCATTCACGCTGAAAAACGTTGATGGAAAAATGGTTAGTCTTTCGGATTATGAAGATGAAAAAGGCGTCATCCTTGTTTTTACCTGTAATCCCTGTCCGTTTGCCAAAGCATATGAACAGCGAATTGTCCAGCTGCACGAGGATTATGCTGCAGCAGGCTATCCCGTTGTAGCTGTTAATCCGAATGATGATATGGTTTCGCCAGATGACACCTTTGAAAAAATGAAGGCGCGTGCAGCGGACAGGGACTACCCTTTTCCTTACTTAAAGGATGAGGCACAGGAGGTATACAAGGCATATGGAGCTACCAGGACGCCACATATCTTCGTCTTGAATAATGACGATGGCACATTCAAAGTCGCATATATTGGTGCAATCGATAACAATGCCATGAATGCGCGGTCGGTTACAGAGAAATATGTGGAAGATGCCATTGAAGCCCTGGAAAACGGGAATCAACCAGATCCGGCAAAGGTACGGGCAATTGGATGTACCATAAAAACACGCAGCTAATAAAAAGTTATTGATGCAAATCGTTAATCAATAAATACTTTCCGTCTATAAGACTGATTACCGACCATGTAACTAATGTAGTAGATACCTGGAGGGTATTGCTCCACATTCATGCTATGCGCGTTGCCTGTCAGCGCATTGGCAGTAACGATCCTGCCCAATTCATCATAAAGGGAGAATCTGCCTCCGGCGGCAGGTAGTTGCACTGACAGTTTGCCCTGGCTCAAGTCAAGTTTTATGCCTGGTTCAGTGGTGCTGCCGGGGTGTATGGATGTAACGGTGTTTATTTTCATCCGGGGGATCATAAGATCGACCCAGGCTTTGTATTGCAATCCGGATGGATGCAGTTGGTCATCCGCCACCAGGTCAGGATTTTCCAATCCTTGCCTTGAGATCGGTGTAATATCAAAATACACCACTCCATACTCCTTGGCAATTGACTCATTTACTGCGTTGTATGCATTGATCTCAGTACTTACCCGTTCATTATTTGCGAATGAAGGTGTATACGCATAATCGGGTATTGATACGACAAATACTTTGCTTTTGTCTCCTCCAACAGCCTGGATCGCAACTTCCAGAAGCTCCCTGAAATCAGGCGCATAACGATTAAAAGTAACACCCTGATATTGATTGTTCACACCTATCAAGAGTGAAGCCAGGTTATATTGTTTTTCCTTATCAAGTTGCTGGGAAATTCCTGTTTTAAGATTGCCTGTGGTCCAGCCGGTTCGAGCGATGATGTCTACTTCCGCATCCTGGATGCCATACTCATCATTCAACCTATTGATCAATTGCACAGGCCAACGCTGGTTTTCATCGACGCGCTCTCCGATCGTATAGGAATCGCCCAATGCGAGGAACCTGACGGGTTCATGTATTTCGATCAACTGCGCTGCTCCCTGCATCATCGTCAAATTAAACACTACTAATGTCAGAAATAATTTTATCATTAAGAATTTCAAATTAACTTTAGTCAGATAACGTACATCTCGCGCAGATGTTTACAAAAAACATGGATACATGGATAATATTGTGATTACCGGCGGGTCCAGGGGCATTGGTTATGGACTTGCACAGGAATTCCTGAATCGGAACCACCGTGTAATGATCTCAGGCCGAAATCCAGCAACCCTGGTGGAAGCAAGGGATAAACTTCATTCAGATACTGGTAATGCGCAGATTGATTTCTGTACTTCGGATGTTACCAGGTCAGCTGATATTCGTAAATTATGGAAACATGCCACCAGGCATGGAAAAGTGGATATATGGATCAATAACGCCGGGGTTGGCCAGGACACAAGCCTGTTAGCAGAAATGGACGAGCAGATGATCAACAATATCATTGAAACGAACATCAAAGGACTGATGTTGTGTTGTAGAATAGTGACAGAGAAAATGCTGGATCAGGGTACAGGTGCAATTTACAACATGGAAGGTTTTGGAAGTGATGGTCGCAAGATGGCACGTATGAGTGTATACGGAACATCAAAAAATGCGGTTCATTATTTTACAAAAGTGTTGGCACTGGAAACGAAAGAACAGCCTCTGCTGGTGGGATCCATTAGCCCGGGCATGGTGGTTACTTCCATGCTTACAGACCCTGTGAAAACAAATAGCGAAATCAACAGGGATGCTTTAAAGGTCTTTCATATCCTTGCCGACAGGGTGGAAACCATTGCTCCTTTCCTGGTCAGGAAAGTACTTGCGAACAAGAAACATGGAGCATCGATCAGGTGGTTGAATGCATGGAAGATCACCGGCAGGTTCATCAGGAATATTTTTGTAAAGCGCAAGGTGGAGGGACTTCCTGAATTTTCCTGAAATCATACTATCATGATCAGACCCCGGGTTTTTCTTCCTTTTCCAGAATTTTATAGAATACGGGGACAATAATAAGTGTGAACAAAGTTGACACCAGCAGACCCCCGATGATGGTCCATCCCATAGGTGCCCACAGGGTTCCTCCGCGCAGTGTGAGCGGCAGCAGCCCCCCGATGGTTGTAAAAGCAGTCAGTACAATGGGGATCAGGCGCGTTTCTGCTGCAGTCTGAATTGCCTCATCCATGGTCCGGCCATTTTTCCGGAGCTTATTTGTATAGTCCACCAGGATTATGGAATTATTCACTACGATTCCAATCAGGCTGGTCAGACCGACAAATGCTGTAAAGGAAAATGAATACCCTGTGATCAGCAACGCCCAGATCATGCCAATTCCTGCAAATGGTATAGCCAGGAAGATGATCAGGGGTTGTTTGAAGGATCGAAACTGGAAAACCAGCACGGCGAAAATTGTAAGAATAGCAATCATGATCGCGTTTGCCATACCTCCAAAAGCCTCCTGTCTGCCCTCCAGTTCGCCTCCGATGCTATACGCGAATCCTTCAGGGAATGGATAATCATCCAGTGCTTCGATCACGGGATCCATAATGTCATCCAGGTTGTACCCGGCAGCTACATCCGCCACTACCTGTGCAGTGCGTTCCAGGTTATACCTGCTGATCATGCTTGATGATTGTTGTAGCCTGGCATCTACAAATTGGTTCATAGGAATCTGGCGGCCGGAGAGCGAAGCGACATAAATCCGATCCAGGTCTGCCATGGAAAAAGATCCTGTTCCATTCATTCTGAGCATAATATCGTACTGATCGCCGGACGCATCCCTGAAATCGGCAATATCCATCCCGGCGATTGCAGTTCTTATCGTGCGATCAATCTCCACGACCGGCACGCCGTAAGCGTTTGCTTTGTCGCGGTTGATGTCAAATAACAATTCCGTATTGGTCTTTACAAACAGGTTTTCCAGGTTGATCACTCCCGGCTTTTTTGAAAGCATCTCTTCCACATCGGCAGAAATCCTTCTAAGCTGGTCCAGCTCGTCGCCTGTGACATACACCTGTATAGCGGACTCATATGGGGGTCCCTGTTCAAATTCCCGTACACTGATCATGGCACCTGCATACTGCCGGAAAGTATTTCTCAGTTGCTGCAGTGTCATTTCAAATGCTTCAGGTTCAAATTCATATAACTCCACATAAAACTCAGCAATGGCCTTGTCAAATCCCCTGGGGAAAACATTATAATAGATACGCGGATTTCCATGTCCCACATTTGAAGCATAGTACTTGATTTCCGGCAATGTATCGAGAACTGATTCAATATGTCGTGCCACCTCATCCGTTCTTTCCAGGCTGCTTCCTTCCGGAAGTTTGGCCCTGATCATCAGGTTAGCCTGTTCTGCTTTTGGAAAGAAGCTGATACCGATATATGTGAAGAAGTATCCTGATCCAGCCAGCAGCGCTACAGCAATAACGATGACCAGGAACGGTTGTTTGAGGCTGAATGCAAGACTTTTCCGAAATGGATTTTCAGCAATCCATTTGAGGAATTTTTTGGTGCCCTTCCGTTTGTGTGCATCCTGATCCGTCTCCCTGTAGATCTTTGATGTAATTGTAGGGGTAAGCGCTAGCGCGATCAGCAGTGAAACAGCCAGTGTTATAGATATGGTCAGGGGCAAGGTGCGAATAAAAGCGCCCGTTTTATCCGGCATTGTGGCAATGGGAATAAATGCCAGGATCGTAGTTATCGTTGCAGCCACAACCGGCCAGCCAATTTCGGCGGCTGCCTCATAGGAAGCCTTACGGCGGGAATACCCCTGCGAACGGAACCTGTCAATATTTTCAACCATCACGATTGAATTGTCTACCAGTAATCCCAACGCAACGATCAACCCGGCAATGGAAATTTGTTGCAGACCATAGCCTGACAAATCAAGAAACCCGAGGCTGATGATGATTGACAATGGTATTGCCAGCACCACCACCAATGATGACCTGAAGCCAAGTGAGATAAAGATCACAGCACCCACCAGGATAATTCCCTGCAAAAGATTAAAGAGAAATGTATTGATTCGGTCGCTCACCTTGGCGGGTTGATCGAAGATCATCTCAATGAACATATCGTCAGGCAACTGTTCCCTGAAGTGTTGAATGATTGGCTTCAATGCTTCTGATGTCTTCAGGACGTTAAATCCTTCTTTCTGGCTCACTGTCATAAATACCGCCCTTGAAGCATTCTTCCTGCTGTTATTCGAATAGTCTCCTCCAAAACGTGCCAGGTAATCAAGATCCTCAATCCCAAAGGTCACTTCTGCGATATCCTTCAGGTAAATCAATGTTCCCTGGTATGCATTTACCACGGTATTCCGGATTTCTTCCAATGCTTGATATGACCCGGATGATTTGACATTCAGGCTACGCCCGCCAATGATCAGTTCACCTCCCGGGATATTGGCATTATTGTTCTCAATGGCATTTGTAACCATATTCAGCGTGGTATGGGTATGTGCCATCAGCTCCGGATCCACGACGATGTGTATTTCCTGCTCAGGCAGGGCGATCAATTGAACCTTCATTACGTTGCGGACCTTCTCAAGCTGCTTCTTCAGTTTTTCCGCCTGCGCCGTTAAAACTTCTATCGAAGCAGTCCCGGAGATCAATGCCATTTGAAACATTGCCACATCCGATGTGGACCATTTCCACAACTCCACACTGGCAATTTCAGCAGGAAGCTCGTTACGGATGGAGTTGAACTGTCGCACCACCTCATCATACTTTTCGTCAGCATCGGTATCGAAATCAAACTCGACCGATATGGTCGCATACCCGTCACGCACCGTGGAGCTAATGCGGGAAATATCTTCCAGCTCGTTCAATGCCTCTTCAACGGGAAAGGCCACAAGATTTTCCATGTCCACAGGTCCGGCACCAGGCATGACCACGACGATGGAGGATCCCGGGATCGTTACCTCAGGATTTTCAGTCCGCGGCATCAATAGCAATGATCGGAATCCAATGATTACCAGGAAGATAAATAACATCCAGGTAAAAGAAGTATTTTCAATGGCAAGCCTGGGCAGTCTCATTTGTATCTTTATTCGTTTTTAAGGCGGACCTGCTGACCATCTTTCAGGTATGCAGATCCCCCGGTAACTACCAACTCTGTTGCTTCGAGCCCTCCTGTGATGACCATGCCACCATCATGGAGCGGTCCGGTGGTGATTTGCCGCTCAAAAACAATTGCACTATCCAGTACAAACACCTTTCCGCGATGGTCCTCAAGGTCGTGTATCGCTGACATTGGAAGCCAGAAACCACTTAAAGATTCCGAAGGAAAAAGTTGTACACGTGCCATAAAACCTGACCTGAACTCAGGATGAGCATCCCGGAGTAACAACTCAACCTCGAAAGTTCCTGTCACCGGATCTGCAAAGGAACCTGACTCCAGGACCGATGCAGAAAATGCTCGTCCGGGAAATGCATCCATGGTTATAAGAGCAGAGTCACCGCCTGTAAATTTAACAATGTCTTTATCTGACAGGGAGGTTCTGACCACCCAGTCATTTTCAGTCGTTGCAAAGAGGATCGCAGGGTGACCCGGGGCGATCATTTCGTTTTTTTCCACCAGCACCTTCTGTATTCTTCCGTTTGCGGGTGCTGTGATCCGGGAATGTTCCAGGTTAAAACCAGCTATTTTATTTTGGGAGCGTGCCATTTCCATGGCTGTACGCGCATTCTGCAATGTTTCCAGTGTAACAACACTGTCAAAATAGAGGTTCGTGGCGCGATTGAAATCACGTGTCGCTTTTTCCAATGCAATCTCAGACTGGCTGTACTGTGCTTTTATCTCCGAGAGGTCGAGTGAAGCAAGCACTTTCCCCTGGTTTACAAGTGCTCCATCACGCACATTAACATCCTGAACGATCCCGCCGGTCTTAAAGCTCATTTTTACTTCCAGGCTTGGGGCAAGGATCCCGGTGGATCTGACCGGTTCCCGGTATTGTACATACTGGGGGAACTGGCCTTTCACATTCGGGATCTCTTCTGTTCGTGCATCCTTATTATCGGGTTGATTGCATGATACCAGTAATAAAAGCACAGTGACAGGGGTCAGCACATGTCGCATCATATTTCTAATATTTTTCAAGGTTGATCCCGGCCATTGCAAACTCGAGCGCTGCCAGCCGGATGAAATAGTCATTGATTGTAATGATCAGGTTGGATGCCGCACTGGTGTAGTTGGTTCTTGCGTCGATAAACTCCAGCAGGGAGGCCTGGTTTTCCCTGTATTTCTTATCAATGAGTGAAAATGCTTTTTTTGCTGCACGCACCTGCTTTTTTGCTGCATCAATGGCCTGGTAAGCAGCCAATGCTTTATAATAATGGTCGACGACCTGCATCCGGATTTTTTGTTCTGTCTCATACAGTAATTGCACCAGTTTTTCGCCCTCAATAAATGTCTGCCGGACCTTGTTACGGTTCTGCATTCCCTGGAAAAGCTGCCACCTCAGCACCAGTGATGCGAGCACGAAATCATCCGAACCTGTAAAACTATATTCCTCACCCTGGAAGCCATAATCGACTGTACCAAAAAGGTCTGGTGTGGCATTACCTTGTTGCATCCTGTGCTTGTGCGTGTTCAAAGCCTGGTAACGCTTCACGGTTGCCATCTCTTCCCGGTTACCGACAGCCTGTTCCTCTGCAGCCTCCAGTGAGATGATAAAATCTCCCGGCTCCACACTGAAACGTTCAATCTCGTCATCCAGCGGCTTATTGATCAGGAAATTAAAATAGGAACTGGCTGATTGTACCTGGCTTTTGGCCCTCGCCTGCTCTACCTGCACGCTGCTCACCTCAGCCTCGGACCTGAAAACTGCATCCACAGTTACCATATTGTTTTCATACAAGCGTTGACTCACCCGGAGGTTTTCCTGCACCAGC
Source organism: uncultured Bacteroidaceae bacterium (assembly GCA_964589155.1). Lineage (GTDB taxonomy): Bacteria > Bacteroidota > Bacteroidia > Bacteroidales > M55B112. Next base: position 13,716 of record CAZPTO010000048.1, read on the forward strand.
AGCAATGTACTGTCAAGCAATGCTCCCAGGTGCCATGCTTTCTGATAGTTATAATATGCTGTTTTGATCTCCCGGATAAGGTTGCGTTTGTATTGTTCCATATCCACACGAGACAGTTCAACATACTCTTGCCTGATCCGGTTATTGTGTATGATATCGCTATTATAGATGGGCTGTACCAGGGAAACCTTTGTTTCATGTTCCCGGGGACGATAGAAGCTGAATTCCTGGTTCTCAATCTCCGGAAACTCTGTTGTACCCGTTAACATATTCAGGGTGCTGTATACCCGATTGAGCAGATCGCCCACCGGGAAGGTGATCACCCGTCCCCCATCGG
>CAZPTO010000049.1:0-13585 GCA_964589155.1 uncultured Bacteroidaceae bacterium
AATAACCCCCTTATCTTCACCGACCCCTCCGGATACCGGCCTGATCTGATTTTTGAAGAAGAGCGTCGAATCTCTGCCGGCCAGGACTTTGGTGGCGGTGGTGGGGGTTGAGTGAATCCTTTTGGGACTTTTAATCAATGGGGTAATGCAAAAGGAACTTCTCTAAGTATAACATCAGATATATTTTGTCACATCACCCACAATCTCCAATCCGGCATGTTCACCTGCACCCTCGAAAATAACCGTGCCTTCCTGTTTCGCAAGTCGAACTGTTAGGTTGGCATCCAGGCTTTCCGCGATCTTGCGGTCCATCTGTCCTTTTACCGGTGCCTTGAGCTGCCCGCTGATCTTTCGCTCAACAGTCACTTCAAGAGTATACTTCCTGTTTGTCATTTTTAATTCAACCTTGTCAGGCTGCAGCACTACTCTGCTCAGCTCCGATCGGTTGTAAGTGGCAAACCGATACACCTCCTCGCCGACGTGAAAAAACGAGAGAAAACCCGGAAAGTGCCCGGTCAGCCAGGGAATTCGGGCAATGGAGATCATCATTGACGCATCGGGGGAACCAGGAAAATGGTTGCATTGCATCCAGATCCAGTCGGATGGCATGGAGCGTCCCCAGTCCTTCTCTATATATCCCTTTCCACCGGTAAAATCGATTTCCTTTCCATTGATCTCAAGCTGTCCATGCAGGGTGTGGTTCATCGAAACAACGCCATGATAACATTCCATAAAAGGCGCATAGGTGTACCAGCCCATTATTCCCGGTGCCAGGAGTTTCTGGGGGTATGCTGACACCTCCTTGTAATCCAGGCTGCCTTTGATGCTGAACTTTTCACCTTCCAGGTTCAGCTCGATCAGGTCTTTTCTGATCGCATTCTCACCGATGGTTATAAAAAGTTCTTTCCGGTCGTAGGAGAATGCATCCGCATCAAAACGAAAGTATTCCGTTGCCCCGGTCTTTCCCTCGATCACCTGGATAAAACTATGGGAATCGCCAGAACGGGATACCCCGAAGATGATGGACCAGATCTGATCCCCCCTCGCATCCACATGCTTGTAGTACCAACCCTCGAAATAATTTCTGGCACGCCGTTTTCCCTGGTAGACAGGTGGATGGAAGATGCGCGGGAACCAGGATGGGAATTGCATACAGTACAAATTTTCAGGCTACGGCTGTCAAGATAAGAAAAACTATTTGATTCCCTTCATGCTGAGGCCGATCCTGCTCCTGCGTTCGTCCACTTCAAGCACCCGCACTTTTACTTTCTGATTGAGCTTTACCACGTCGTTCGGGTCTTTTACGAACCGGTCTGCCAGCTGGGAAATGTGAACGAGTCCATCCTGCTTGACACCAACATCAACGAAGGCTCCGAAATTGGTGATATTGGTAACGATCCCGGGGAGTTCCATTCCTGGTTGCAGGTCGGCCACTGTCATCACGTCCTTGGAGAATTCAAACACTTCGATATCCTCCCTGGGATCGCGTCCTGGTTTTTTTAATTCCTCAATGATATCCTTCAGGGTGGGAATCCCTACTTTTTCCGTAACATACTGTTTGATATCGATACTGCTCACAAGAGATTCGTCGCTGACCAGTTCCTGTAAATCACGCCCAAGGTCGCGGGCCATCTGCTCCACCACATGGTAGCTTTCCGGGTGCACGGCAGAGTTGTCAAGGGGATTCTTTGCATTACTGATGCGCAGGAATCCCGCACACTGCTCAAAAGCCTTGTCTCCCATGCGCGGTACCGACTTCAGTGATGTGCGTGATTTGAACGCTCCGTTTTCGGCCCGGTGATCAATAATGTTCTTCGCGAGCACCGGTCCCAGTCCCGAAACATAGGTAAGCAGGTGCTGGCTGGCGGTATTTACATCCACGCCCACCATGTTCACACAACTTTCCACCACATCATCCAGGCTTTTCTTCAGACTGCCCTGATCCACATCGTGCTGGTACTGTCCCACGCCAATGGATTTGGGTTCGATCTTCACGAGCTCCGCCAGCGGATCCATGAGCCTGCGCCCGATAGATACCGCCCCGCGCACCGTGACGTCATAATCCGGGAACTCATCCCTGGCCACCTTGGATGCGGAATAAATGGAGGCTCCGGCTTCATTTACCACAAACACGCTGACCTCTTCCGGCAGCCGGACCAGTTTAATGAACCGCTCTGTTTCCCGGCTGGCAGTGCCATTCCCGATAGCGATTGCCTCAATCTTGTATTGCTGTACCAGTGCACCGACCTTCCGTGTTGCACCTGAACGGTCCTTTTGCGGCGGATGCGGATAGATGGTGGCATTGTGCAGCAGGTTTCCCTGTGCATCCAGACATACCACCTTGCAGCCGGTCCGGAATCCGGGATCAATGGCCAGTACCCTTTTTTCTCCAAGCGGCGAGGCCAGCAGGAGTTGACGCAAATTTTCCGCAAAAACCCTGATCGCCTCCTGGTCGGCCTTTTCCTTTGACTCGGCCTTGAATTCGTTTTCAATGGAAGGCGCCAGCAGTCGCTTATATGCATCCTGTACCGCATCTACCACCTGGCGGGATACATCATAACTACCCCTGACAAAAAAAAGTTCTAAATCTTCGATCACTTTGGATGCATCCGGCTCGATGGATACTTTCAGGAAACCCTCTTTCTCACCCCGCCGTATGGCCAGGATGCGATGGCTCGGACATTTTTTCAGCGATTCATGAAAATCGAAATAGTCCCTGAATTTCTCACCTTCCTCTTCCTTTCCTTTCACGACCCTGGAATAGACCACAGCGTCACGGGAAAAATGCTTGCGCACGATGTTCCTGGCACGTTGGTTCTCACTGACCCATTCAGCAATGATATCGCGTGCTCCCTGCAAGGCATCCTCAACAGTGGACACCTCATCATTGACAAACCCCTCTGCCCTTTTGTCAAGCATAAGCTCTTGCTGCTTCATGATGATCTTCGCGAGGGGTTCGAGCCCTTTATCGCGCGCCACTGTGGCACGTGTCTTTCGTTTCGGCTTGAAGGGGAGATAAATATCTTCGAGGGTCTTCATATCCAGCGCTTCCTCGATCTTCTTTTTCAATTCAGCGGTGAGCTTCCCCTGTTCATCAATGGTTTTCAGGACATATTCCTGGCGTTTCTGCAGCTCTTTTAATTCCTCGTAAGCATCACGAACACCAGTGACCTGCAGTTCGTCCATGCTGCCTGTACGTTCCTTACGATAGCGGCTGATAAAGGGCACGGTAGCACCCTCATCGATAAGTTCCAGTGTATTCCTGACCTGGACCAGGCCCAGGTTCAATCTATCTGCAATAACTTGTTCAAAAATGATCATGTTCCGGTCTGTTTTGACAACAGATCAAAAATAGTTTATTTCCCCGAAAAGTTATCGTAAGGGACAGGATTATCCCAATTGCGTGAACGTGGTGCCAGCAAAATGGAGTCTGTATCCACCGACATCCCTCCCAGGATCCCCACTCCATGCTCAATATTATTATGTACGACCACAGGAACGGCAAACGGGTCGTTCTTGGCGTAATAGTGGTCTGTCCGGCTGTCAATATACTTGTAATAGTGCTCATCAATGGCCTGGAGGCTGAAATATACTGTGGCCGGCTTGCTTGCTTCCCACAAGAACCAGGTATAAAATCTCCCGGTGATGGAATACCGTTTCCCGTCAAAGAGCTTGTCGGAGAAAATGATCCTGTTGCTGTAGCTGTCTTCGTTTTCAATGGCCAGGTTTTCCGACTCGAACCAAATGCTCTCACGACGTACATCTGTATACACAATGGTATCCCTCCTGTATCCCGTCACCACAGTATCTTTTTCAGGATCAACATAGAGGGTGTCAAGAAAGTAGTCATATTCGATGTGTGAGATCTCGTATTTCGATCTTACAGTCAACATATAATAGTCAGCTACTCCGGCAGGATCATCAAGTACAATAGTAAAATCGAACATTTGTTCCCCCCATTCATCCACTGAACTGGCAGTGTCCAGGCGCACAATGGGTACAGGATCGGGAATCCGGCTGGTCGCTGAGATTGCGTTGTACCCCATTGCAGAGGCGCTCACCGTATATTCCTTCCCGGCTTCAATGGTCATTTCGCTGGCCCGGTAGAGTTGGTCAGCACCATAAATGAGCGTATCCGTGTTTCCCGCTTCATCAGCAATCAGCACAGTTGCATTCTTCAGTGCGGTGATCTGCATATTGTCCAGGATATGGCGGGTCCTTGAAAGATAAAGGATCACCTGTTCCTGCTCAGTAAGAACCCCGTTCAGTACGATCATCGGCTCGATCTCATCGATATCAATGTCAATGTTCTTTTCGCAAGCTGAATGGAGCAGGGCCAGGACAGTCAGCATTAATATATTTCTGGAATTCATCACAAGTATATATTATAGTTATAGTATTAATTTACAATATGTTATAAACTTCGTTTTTCTCAAGGTGCGTTATTCGTCCTCCTTCGTCGGCCACATGAGCTCTACTTCGTTCCGGTTGTTGCCTCGCAGAATAATACTGATAATAAGGTGCTCGACGAAACCAAAATATCTTTTTCCGATGATACGGGTTGCATTGCTTAAAAATTAAATGAATAGCTTATCGATGGAATGATCGGGAACAGGCTCACCTGTCGCAGTTGTCTTGTACCGTTGAAATCGGTCCCAAAATAAAGGTAAAAAGGATTTTGCCTGTTATAGATGTTATACGCCCCGAAGCTCCATGTCTGTTCGCCCCAGGCTTTCTTTTTATGCCGGTTCAAAGAGAAATCAAGCCGATGATAAGCGGGTTCCCTGAATCCGTTTTTCCCATTGTAATACTCGATCTCATCCCATGTCCCGTAATATTCATAATCATTATTGCGGTTGTTAGCCCAATGATCCGGTGCATACCGGGCAATTCCCAGCGTCACTGCCTTCCCCGTACCATAGACCCAGGTGGCACTGATGTCGGTACGTTCATTGAACCTGTACATCAGAACCAGGGAAATATCGTGTCTCCGGTCATAGGTATAAGGAAAGACCTTACCATCGTTCAGTGTCAGGAACTGCCGGTTGGACCAGCCCAGCGTGTATCCGGCCCAACCTGTCAGTTTTCCCACATCGCGCCTGGCAAACAGCTCAACCCCATATGCCCAACCGTCTCCTGTCTCCACCTTATCTTCCCATTCGGTATTCACTTCCAGGAAGCTGGAGCCTTCCCGGTATTCTATCAGGTTTTTCATGCTTTTATAAAAACCCTCCAGGGTGAACGACCATTCATTGTCCAGGTTATAGGCAAATCCCAGGGCGCTTTGCCAGGATTCCTCCGGCGGGATCCTTTTTGTGGTGGGCAGCCAGAGGTCCGTGGGCAATCCGATCGTTGCATTTGTGAGCAGATGAATGTATTGCTGCATACGTGTAAAAGCAGCTTTTACGGAGAGTTGATCTGAAAGCAGGTACCTCCCGCTGATCCTTGGCTGAAGGGACTGGTAATACTCATCCTGCACAACGAATGCTGAATAGTGCAGCCCCAGGTTGACCAGGAGCCTGTTGCCGATGTTCATCTTGTCCTCTGCATATACATAAAACTCCTGTGCATCGATGATTTCGTTCCCGAATTCAAGGTCGAGCGAATCGAGTGCCTCTGTGGATTTATACGCCAGCACGCCTGGCTTAAAACTGTGGTAGAGGTATTTGCCACCGAACTTAATGGAATGCCGCGGATCGGGGTAATAATCAAAATCCAGGATCGCTCCCACATCCTCTATTCCGGAAAAATAGTCGAACTGGAAACGCGTAAATGGCTCCTGGTTCTTCAGGGTCTCATAGGATTCGTAAACGTCGAATTTATAATTACTATAGAGTACTGAAAGATTACTGAAGAATTTATTACCGAATTTGTGGTTCCACCGAAGCACAGAAGTCAGGTTCCCCCAGTACAACCCGTAATCATTTTTTTCGGTCTGTAACGTATCATCGTACATGTATTCGTATTCATTCCTGACCATCAGCTTGTCCCTTCCGCTGTAGGCACTCAGGTAAAGCCGGTCCTTGTTGGAAAATTTATGGTTGATCTTCACATTGGCATCATAGAAGTAGTAACCGGCCATGCCCTTGTTGCCGGTCTGGTTGTTGATAATGCGGATCACCGGCCTGGCCAGTATGTCAATATAGGTTCTCCGGGCCGAGATCATGAATGAGGTTTTGTCTTTGACCAGCGGCCCTTCCAACATTAGCCTGGAGGAGATCAGCCCCACGGAACCGCTTCCCCTGAACTCCTTCATGTTTCCTTCCTTGAGACGTATATCGATTACAGAGGAAAGCCTGCCTCCATAATGTGCCGGAAAACCTCCTTTGATAAGTGTGACATTGGAGATGGCATCCGGGTTGAAGACGGAAAAGAAGCCGAACAGGTGGTCGGCATTGTAGATCGGGATCCCATCCAGCAGGATGAGGTTCTGATCGGGGCCTCCTCCCCTGACATACATACCGCTGGTTCCCTCGGTACCTGACTGCACACCCGGCATAAGCTGCAGCGCTTTCAGCACATCTGACTCCCCCAGGAAGGAAGGCATGGCTTTGATCTGTTTCGGCGAAAGTTGTACGGAACTCATCTGGGAGCTGCGCACTACGTCCTGGGGTCGGTTGGTAGTTACAATTACCTCTTCAATCTGCAGGTCGGGATCCAACTCGAACAAGTATTCCCGGTCATTTCCAAGCTCAAAAGTTTCCTGGTAAGGTGCATAGCCAATATAGGAAATAGTGAGTGCTACCTCCCCTGCTGGAAGTGTGAGACTGAAAAATCCATATTCGTTGGCCGTGGTTCCCAGTCCGGACAGGGCATCGAAAACAGACGCACCGATTAGTTTCTCGCCCGTGGCCTGGTCCTGCACATAACCGCTGATGGTATACTTTTGTGCTGTGAGATGCGCCGGGAGCAGTATACAGAAAAGGATGATTGCAATTCTTCTCATATGTTCAATTCAGGATCTATTTTGAGGAGCACGGCATCGGGATCAGGATGCAGCCGGGGCGAATCAGGTTGCGTATACTCCATCGAATCATTTTCAGCGTAAAACTACAACAATTCCTGTTCTGAAAATGTTTTCCATCAGTCCTTGTATTGAGAAGCGGGCATTTTTCATCAAATATCCTATGCATTTGATAACAGGAACCCTATTTTTGTAAAAAATACTGTATGAAACACCAGATTGCGCCCTCCATTCTTAATGCCGACTTTCTCCGGTTGGCTGAAGTAATTACCATGTTGAACCAGAGTGAAGCAGACCTGATCCACCTGGATATCATGGATGGGGTCTTTGTTCCCAACCTCTCCTTCGGCTTTCCGATCATCAGCCAGATCAATAAAATGGCAGAAAAACCGTTGGATGTACACCTGATGATCACAGAACCTGACCGGTACCTGGAGCGGTTCAGGGATGCGGGTGCTGACTTCCTGACAGTGCATTACGAGGCCTGCAGGGATCTTCATGCAACACTGGAAGAGATATCCGGACTGGGGATGAAGGCCTCGGTTTCGCTGAAACCCGGGACAGAAGTATCCGTACTTGAGCCTTACCTCCCGAAGCTCGATATGGTGTTGATCATGACCGTTGAACCGGGGTATGGCGGTCAATCCTTCATGGAGGAATCCTACGGACGTGTGCAGCAGCTCAATGAAATGATCAGGGAAGCAGGAACACATACCGTGATTGAAGTGGATGGTGGGATCGGGAAAGGCAATCTGCATGACCTTAAGGATGCCGGCGCAAGTGTTTTCGTGATCGGGACGTCCATATTCCGTGCGGCCGATCCCTTAGACATGATACGGGAATTGAAACGACTTTGAGTCGTCCGCAGTAAAACATGACCAGGAATCAGCCTTAACTTTCCTGTCCATACTATTGAGTCCTGTGCATTCTTAAATCTTTCTGCGGATTATCTATATTGAGATTATCCTTCGAGATAGTTTTTAAGGTAACTGAATAGTTCTGTGAGCTCACCATTCCTGGTAATTGTAGCCCGCTTAACAATACCTTCTTTATCATGTCCTAACATTGAAGGCAGCACATTGTTCAGAAGTGCCTCACCAAAATCTTCCGATGCATTCCGGGGCAGTTCACCCGGTAGATTATCCACAGCCATGACAGTGATAACCTGCTCAGCAAAAGGATCTTCTGATTCCCGCCCCGTATCGGGATCATAGCCATAGAAAGGATCAGCAATGGTGGATGGCCGGATGGTGGATGCGATCGGGCCGTTAATATCGCAACTGATATCAGCGACGACACGAACAGGGTTATCCGAATCCTGCAGGTCTGTTTGTGAAAGCAGCACTGGAGATCGTGGGTCCCAGAAATGACAGGCAATGAACATATCCGATTTCCTTGCATAGGGTTGGAATGCATTTTTATACTCATCGGGATGCTCCACGAAATGATCAAACACAAAGTCCAGCCCCTCTGTATGACGTGTATAATGCCATGGATCCAGTCGACAGAAACGCGTCTGTTTTGTATCATCTGAAAGGTATTCCACAGGAGTCACTTCCCTGATATCAGCTGCCCTGAGAATCTCCATGGCCCCTTGTGCCACCCTTCCTCCCCCCGTGAGAATAATTCGTGTATGCTCTACAGGAATGTTTGAAAGGACCCTTTTCATCTCATCCAACCCCGAAAGTTTCCAGGCCGGGCGGAGTGAGAAAGCGCCAGTGCGCTGTCCATACGCGCGAATTCCGTTGTAAGCCCCTACGATCCCTGCCCACCGGCCGAATGCCACAACACGTGAATGATCTGCACGTGTGAGGTATTCATAATCCACCAGGGTGATGTTCATGTTGCAGATCTCCTGCAGCAGCCTTCGGTTATATGGCTGTTCTTTGGCAGTGTGCGAAAAGAAAAGATAGGTTTTATCCGGTATCAATGCCGGGATATCGACCTCTTTCACGCCCAACAGGATATCACAGTCTTTCAGGTTTTCCTGGACAGGCAAACCGGCCTCCATGTATTCGGTATCTCTGAAACACCTGTTGAGAGAAGGTTGCACTAACAGCTCAATATCCGGATACATTTGAAGCAGCTGATTACATTGTGCCGGAGTAAGGGGCACCCGCCTGTCAGGAGGATTTTTTGTCTCCCGGAGTATACCTATTTTCATGACCTGTCATTTTTCCCGAATTTAATGAAATCCCGCAAGAAGGCAGAAGATTTTAAAATGTTTGAAGACAGACTGACTGCGAACCATATTTCAATACATGAGATAGGTATGATTCAGGCTTCAGGTCTGAATGGTTCCAGTTCAAGTATGCTGTAAGCTCTTGCTATGCTGGCGGGTCCGCTTCTTAAAGTTCTAGCTGTGCTGGCGGGTCCGCTTCTTAAAGTTCTTGCTATGCTGGCGGGTTCGCTTCCAGGAACGCTTTGTAATCAGCGAGTCCGGAAGTAAAGGATGACTCAAGTGGTCCTTTCATCAGCAACAGCATGAACCTGCCAAAGGGGTAAGATCCTTCAGCAGAGAATTGCCAGGTGACATGGGTTCCGCCATTCGTTTCTTCAAGGATCCATTCTACATTGGAGGGCTCGGCACTCTCACCAAACCAAATGCTGGAAGCTATGTAATCGGGGTAATGTACAGAATCGACTTTCATCTTTCCTGTACCGATCTTTTCTCCATTCCAATGATAGGTTGATCCCACATACCCGGGCTGTGCGTTGATAGTGACCTCGGCCGATGGCTCCATTTGCAACCAGGGATCCCATGCCGCGCGGTCTGAAAAACGCGCGGTCTGCCGGAAGACAAGTTCCGGAGAAAGAGCAAAATCAGCACTGGTGCGGACAGTGGCTTCACCTGGCAGAAACGCAGGAATAATCAGTAACAAGCCTGCTACGACCATTAAAATGATCAATAACACCTTCAGGAATTTCATAGATCTCTTTTTTAAGTATTAAGGTTTATTGCGTTAAGAACTTCATTTTTAATTTGAAGCGCACACACCAATTTACTCAACTATTTATCATGAAACAATACTTTTGGTATTTTAACATTTTTTTTAGGCTTTGTTTTCGCATCATATTTGAGAGTTTACCTGCTTTTTTAATTACTTTTGCAGCCTTGCTAGAATAAAAATAAATGGGTAAAAAGATATTCCGCGTTTTCACTTTACTTTTTGCAATGATCCTGCTGAGCAGTTGGGGTAACCAGGGCCACACCATGATCAGCTTCAGGATCAATCTCTCTTTCAATGAGGAGATGTCGCTATTCAATGACTGGATTTTCTACCTTTCGGAGCACGCTTCTGATGCTGATAATAGAAAAAGGAACGATCCAGAGGAGGGACCAAGGCACTATATTGATATAGATAATTACCCTGGCTTCCAGGAAAGCGGAGTCATACCTCATTCACTGGAAGATTGCATCTCGGCATATGGCGCCGGCTTTGTTGAAGATAACGGTACACTTCCATGGGCTACGCTGGCCATGTATGATTCGGTGGTCAGCTACATGCGCAGGGAAGACTGGACCGGTGCAAAAAAATATGCTGCTGACCTTGGACATTATGTGGCTGACGGGCACATGCCCATGCACCTGACCAGGAATTACGATGGTCAGTTCACAGGAAATGAAGGAATCCATGCACGCTACGAGATTGATATGATCGCACGATACCACGACAAGGTCGTTTACGAGGGAACTCCTGCTGCAATCGTCAATGATCCTGCCGCTTATATATTCAGTTATATCTATGAGAACTATCCTTACATGGATTCCATACTCATCGCGGATGATTATGCAACAGAGATGGGAAATGGAAATAGCTCAGAACAATATTATATGGCACTTTGGGAAAGGACTGAACACCTCACCCGCCAAATGTTCAGTAAGGCTTCTCATGCGTTTGCAGAGCTGCTCTATTCCGCATGGGTTGAGGCAGGACGTCCCGGCGAGGAAATTACCAGTCGTCCTGAAGCTATCCAGGAAAAGACGGTCTCTGAATTATTGATCTTCCCGAATCCTGTCATTACACACGCCAGGATCAGTTATTACAATGAGAAAAACGGACGCATCAAGGGAACTATATTCGATACTTCGGGACGGGCAGCCATGCAGCTCAGCGGTCTTGGCACCGCAGCGGGCCACCATACGGTTTACCTGGATCCCTCTGAACTGTCCGGTGGCAACTATTACCTGGTCCTGCAATCAGGCAACAAACAACTCTGTGCCCCTTTTCATCTCCTGCACTGATCCATTGTTCAATCCCTCAAAAACAATACCCCGGCAGCAACCTGCAATTCCGATCAAATGTGTGATGAAACGACTGGCATTTCTTTATTTGAACATATGTCATAAATAGATGTTTTAAAGCATAAATTTGACGGAAGTTTTTTAACTTTGCGATCTTCCGGGCTTCTGCTGGTGCAAGCACCCTTCCCGCGCAGGCAGGCAACCCGGTTAAACTATAGCAACAGCAGGTTGTTGAAAGAATAAGTAATAAACCTAAAAAACGAAGAACATTGGCTGGAAAGACATTATTTGACAAAGTATGGGATGCACACGTTGTGCAACAGATCCCAGGTGGCCCGAGCGTACTTTACATCGACAAACACCTGATACACGAAGTAACAAGTCCACAAGCTTTTGCCGGGATTGATGCCCGCGGGATGAAGGTTTTTCGTCCACAAAACACTGTTGCAACCCCTGATCACAATGTGCCCACGCAGGATCAGCACATAACCATCCATGACGAACTTTCACGATTCCAGGTGAATAAGCTTACAGAGAATTGTGAGCACCATGGTATTGAACTATATGGACTGAATCATCCTTACCAGGGGATTGTGCATGTGATCGGTCCCGAGCTCGGTATCACCCAGCCTGGCATGACCATCGTATGCGGCGACTCCCATACCTCCACGCACGGTGCTTTTGGAAGTGTGGCCTTTGGGATTGGCACAAGTGAGGTGGAGATGGTACTCACAACGCAGTGCATCCTGCAGCCCAAACCAAAGAAAATGCGGATCAACGTGGAAGGCGAACTGGGTAAGGGCGTGACAGCAAAGGACATCATTCTGTATGTTATTTCCCGGATCTCCACGAGTGGCGGGACCGGGTACTTCATTGAATATGCGGGATCGGCAATCCGCAGCCTGTCGATGGAAGGCAGGATGACCATTTGCAACATGAGTATTGAAAGTGGCGCCAGGGGTGGCCTGATCGCACCTGATGCAACCACTTATGAATATATAAAGGGCCGCGAATTTGCACCTAAAGGAGCTGCATTTGATGAAGCTGTGCAAAAGTGGGAATCCCTGAAAACCGACGAAGATGCGGTATTTGATAAAGAACTGACATTCGATGCAGCAGATATTCAGCCCATGATCACTTATGGTACCAATCCAGGGATGGGTACAAAGATCTCCGGGAACATCCCCTCTGAAAAGGATATCGAAGCATCCGGGCGAAACAGCTTTAAAAAATCACTGGCATACATGGGATTCGAATCAGGAATCCCGCTTGAGGGAATGCCTGTGGATTATGTTTTTGTTGGCAGCTGTACCAACGGCAGGATAGAGGACCTCAGGACATTCAGTGCCTTTGTAAAAGGGAAAAAGAAAGCGGATAATATCACAGCATGGATCGTCCCCGGATCCAAGCAGGTGGAAAAGCAGGCCAAAGAAGAAGGGTTGGACAAGATCCTTGAAGAGGCAGGTTTCGAGTTGCGTCAACCGGGATGCTCTGCTTGTCTTGCCATGAACGATGACAAAATCCCGGAAGGAAAACTGGCAGTATCTACTTCCAACCGAAATTTTGAAGGCCGCCAGGGACCTGGTGCACGAACGATGCTTGCCAGTCCGCTGACTGCAGCGGCAGTAGCTGTAAGCGGTATAGTGACAGATCCTGCAAGTTTAACCCGATAAAAAAAGTGAAATGGCTATAGAGAAATTCAATACAGTAACATCAACAGCAGTCCCATTGTCCATCGAAAATGTCGACACCGACCAGATCATTCCGGCGCGTTTTCTTAAATCAACCACGCGGGAAGGATTTGGCGATAATCTTTTCAGAGACTGGCGTTATGACAAAGCAGGAAATGAAAAAGAGGATTTTGTGCTCAACCAGGACAAGTACAAGGGGACCATTCTGGTAGCAGGCAAGAATTTCGGCAGTGGTTCAAGCCGCGAGCATGCTGCCTGGGCCATTTATGATTATGGATTCAGGGTAGTTGTGTCCAGTTTTTTTGCTGATATTTTTAAAAACAATTCACTGAATAACGGGCTGTTGCCTGTTCAGGTATCAGAAACATTCCTGCAGGTTCTTCTCGATGCAGTAGAAGCAAATCCCGACACAGAGATCGAGGTCAACCTTGCAGAACAAAAGATCAGTATCACGGGGACCGGCGAATCTGAATCATTTGAAATCAATCCGTATAAAAAAGAGTGCCTGTTGAACGGGTACACAGACATTGATTACCTGATCAACATCAAAGACAAGATTGAAGCATTCGAGCGCAGTCGAAACTAAAAATACCGGATATGAGAATAACCGTAATGGATACTACCCTGCGGGATGGGGAGCAGACTTCCGGCGTGTCGTTCACCGCAGGTGAGAAGCTGAATATG
>CAZPTO010000050.1:0-13544 GCA_964589155.1 uncultured Bacteroidaceae bacterium
AAACTGCAATAACATCGCCCGCATCCCTTGCCGGGGGAGTAGGTGCAGATGCATCAGGACCCAAAACCGGCTCATCAGAGAACATCACATCATCCCAATAATAGACATCATCGGCTCCGGCAACATCAAAATCAAAGAAGATGGAAAGTTTGTCAAAGGTAGTCGATGGATCATATGGATTTGTTCCGGCTGCAACATTGCTGAAATCAAATACGAGCTCCTCCCAGGTGTTCGCTACAGTAGTAGTCGCTTCTGTTTCTGCAGTTTTTGTAGGATCAGTATGATCTTCCACTTTCAGGCGAATCTGTTTTCCAACTGCAGGAGAATATACTTTCACAGTCATTACCGTGGCTGTCTGGGTAAAAGGAATCGCTGTTGCAAATCCTGCATCTGTTCCAACTGTGGTTCCTGCCCATGTCTCTGATCCCGAAGTTTTTGTGGTAATAGCAACTGTATTGGAGGCATCTGCAGGATCTTCTCCAAGTACCGTTGCATTTCCACCGAAATCGGTGAGTGTATAATCCACCTGGTCGCTTTCAAAGTCAACAGGAAGATCGATCTGGTCCAGTCCTGCCGGTGCTTCTGTCAGCAGAATATCATCCAGTAAAAAGGTAAAGTCAGCTGAGCCGTCTCCCTCTGTCCCATTTTCAAAAATTAAAACAATCTTCTGGTATGAATTTGCTGTGTTAATGGCACTGTAATCAAAGCTCAGTTCTTCCCATTCATCTGCAACCGTAGTTAACACTTCTTTCTCGAAATTAATTCCGGGATCAGTAAGGTTTTCTACCTTCAGTAAAACTTTGGCTCCTACCTTCGGGGAGTACACCTTCATCTTGAAGAGTTTGTTGGTTGTGAAATCAATCGGATTGTCCAGGGTGATCAAACTACCCCCCCAGGGTTGGCCTGCACTTTTGATCATCTGTGCCACCTTGGCACTGGTGTTGATCCCGGAGGATTGCGGATTGTCAATGATGGTCAATGCGCCACCATCGAAGTCAGTAATGTCATAAGTTCCTGTCTCAAAGTCCAGCGGAAGATCCGCGGCATTCAGGAACCCGAATGATGCAATAAGCATCACCAAAATAGTAGTTGTTTTTCTCATAATTCAATCATGTTTTTGTTATGTGCAACGAATTTATCTTTAAATAAGTGTCAATGCCTTACCAAATAAAATATGCAACCCTTTCCTCAAATTCCCTCTTCTTTATCCGGGATCATCCAACCCTACGGAACATATTTTTTAAAATGAGAAGTAAAAG
Source organism: uncultured Bacteroidaceae bacterium (assembly GCA_964589155.1). Classification (GTDB taxonomy): domain Bacteria; phylum Bacteroidota; class Bacteroidia; order Bacteroidales; genus M55B112. Next base: position 1,260 of record CAZPTO010000050.1, read on the forward strand.
TAAGTTCCTTTCCTCCTTACAACAATTAATAGGGTACATCAAGACTACATTAAAGGAATTATTTCACTACATCAATACTACATCAAATAATATGTATATATTTGTTTTACAATCATGTAAGAATATATAGCGGGGATTACTCAATGAAAAATTATACATTTCCTGAAATGCGCCGGATATCAGTTGTATTGTTCTCTGTAGTGTTGACCTGCATGTATGCCATCAATATTGATGCGCAGATCAAGGACATCGGATTGCCATTCATCAACAATTACAGCAGAAGTACGTACCAGGCCGGAACCCAGAACTGGGCAACTACGCAGGATCAGCAGGGCGTTCTGTATTTCGGAAATAATGACGGTGTCCTCTCCTATGACGGACACAACTGGGAATTGAATCCTTTGCCCAATGGTTCGATAGTCAGGTCCGTGGCCTATTACAACGAAAGGTTGTATGCGGGAGGGTTTGATGAATTCGGATATTTCCAGATGGATCCAAAAGGTGAAATGGAATATATATCCCTATACGATCAACTACCTCAACAACACAGGGTGAGCGGAGAAATATGGAGCATCTACTCAACGCGTTTCGGAATGGTTTTTCAATCATTCTACAAGCTTTACATTTTCAGAAATGACGAATTAATCACCATTGAACCCCCGTCAGAATTTGGTTTTTCATATTACGTAAACAACATACTTTACCTGGTTGACAGGGAAACCGGGCTCTACACCTTGCATGACGACCAGTTGAAACTAATATATGAAGATCAGGGGTTTTTCAGGGAGAACGAAATCCCCTTTATTATACCTACAAGCAGCAATAGCCTGTTGATTGGCACAACCAACCAGGGAATATTCCAATTCAATGGAAATGAACTCATACCCTGGAAAGCACCTTTGAGTAGTATTTTTCGCAAACAACAGATCTACACCGGGACAGCACTTGCCGGGAGGCAGATAGCCATAGGCACCATACAGGATGGGCTTTATGTCATTGACCTGCAAGGAAATATCATTCTTCACATCAATAGAAAAAAGGGCTTGCAGAATAATTCCATATTAAGCGTTTTTACAGACAGGCAGAATAATCTTTGGCTGGGGCTTGATAATGGCATTGATGCTCTTGAAATAAGTTCACCAATTACAGTTCTGAATTATCTTTCCACCTATACTTCCATTATATACAATGATATTTTATATATAGGGACGAACAGCGGACTTTTTGCCAGGAACATAAACAGAATTGATAATCAGTCTCTATTGAATGATGAGTTTCAATTGATCGAAGGCACCAAGGGACAGGTCTGGTCCCTGGAGATCATCAATAATACGCTGATTTGCGGACATGCAAACGGAACGTTCAGTATTGACAGGTATTCCGCCCGGAGGATTTCAGAAGTTCAGGGAGGATGGGATTATGTTGAAGTCCCCTGGGATCAAACAAAAGTTATCGGTGGTGTTTACAAGGGAATGCTGTTGTATGAAAAAGCAAATCAGCCTGGTAAAGGCATGACCGCGGCAGGCCAGGTGAATGGTTTCAGTGAATCCTCCAGGGAATTATTGTTTGACAATGAAGAGAACCTCTGGATTACGCACGGGTACAAAGGGATATACAAGTTGCAGCTTTCTGAAGATGCAAGTACGGTTATCCAGGCAGAGCGGTACAACAATTCTAACGGATTACCAGGATTGCCCTACAGCCTGGCCAGGATCGACGGACAATTCTATATTGTTGCAAAAAACGGCATGTACACTTATGACAGCAACAACAACACATTTGCTATCGATCAGCAAATGACTTCTATGCTTGGAGAGTTTACCGGGCTAACAAAAGTCATCGAAGATTTCAAAGGAGATATCTGGTTATTCAGTTCCGAAGGGCTGAATGTGCTGAGGCGCCAGGAGGATGGCAGTTTCATCAAGATTGCCGTTCCTTTTAACAGGGTGAAGGATCAGCTGATGTCTTCCGCATTCGAGAATCTTTTCGTTTACAACAATGAAAATGTATTCATCGGAGGAAGTGAAGGACTGTTGCATTATGATGCTGAACAGATTAAAGATTTTAATATCCGCTATGAAACGTTTCTTCGAAATATCAGAGTAAAAAGTAATTCGAAGGATTCTCTGTTATTTCATACTTTTTTGCCTGATACCATTCAAACAAGAGAACTGCCGGTTTTGGAGCTACCTTACAGGTTCAATTCAATATCTTTTCAGTTTGTTGCTCCGTATTTCGAAGCGCCCCAACAGATTACCTACTCCTACATGCTTAAAGGATATAATAACAACTGGTCTGCCTGGAGTGATCTCACCAACAGGGAATACACCAACCTGAGAGAAGGAATGTACACATTTGAAGTGCAGGCAAAAAACGTTTATGACCATGTCAGTATCCCGGCTTCGTTCGAATTCGAGGTGCTGCCCCCGGTATACAGAACCAAAGTAGCCTATGCCATCTACCTGATCTCCCTGATCCTGCTGATCTTTTTCCTTGTCAAGTACATCAGGAAAAAAGTTGAAGAAGCCAGGGAACATGAAAAGCGAAAACTGAATAAGGTGCTGAAAGCCAGGGAACAGGAATTTTTTGAAGAATCAAAAATGTCGCAGGAGGAGATTGAACGCCTTAAAAACGAAAAATTACTTATTGAAATGCGGCACAAAGACATGGAGCTTGCGAATTCAACCATGCACATCATTCAGAAAAACAAATTTCTGACCAAGGTAAAAAATGATGTACATGAACTGATCCATCAGTTACAGCTTGATTCCAATAAGCAAAAACTGAAACAGATTGTGAAGCGCATCGACAAGGATATCCGAAGTGACCAGCAGTGGAAAGTGTTCGATAAGCATTTCGAAGAAGTGCACCAGGATTTCACCAAACGCATCAAGGAACGACATCCTGCCCTTACACCCAATGACCTCCGGCTTTGCTCTTACCTTCGCATGAACATATCCACGAAAGAGATCGCTCCCTTGATGAACATTTCTGTAAGGGGAGTGGAAATCAGCCGCTACCGCCTGAGAAAAAAACTCGATCTTGACCGGGATACCAACCTGACGGAATATATCATGAGCATATAACCGCTTCCGGTACATAATGTCCGGGGATGAGCGTGCATCCCGGGTTACAGCAGTATTCGCAGGTTCGCTTTTGCCTGTTCTGCGATAACACAAAAAAAATCAATTACCGAATACACTGCTCGGTTGAACGGCTAACCACCATGGTAACATGCTTGCTGCACTGCTGGTCCCCGATACTTCTAAAGCCATGAAGAGATATTGAAAAATGATATTGAAGCATTATTCAATATTTTTTATGCGCTTATTTATAGCTATTTACAAACGTAATGATGTAATAATGATGTATTAAAAAAAATGAACGGATGTATCCATGATGAGCCAAATAATTAGGTAGTGCTTTGCATAATCCCCTATTTTTATTCTTAAATGTATCGAACTCAAACCAACTTAAATTGAATTTATGAAAAGATTTATTGCCTTAACACTGTTTCTTGGACTGGTCTTTTCCCTGTCTGCGCAGATAAAGACAGTTCAGGGAACCGTCAGGGAAACTGATTCCGGCGAAACATTGCCCGGAGTTTCAGTAGTCATCAAGGGTACCACCAGAGGTACCATCACAGACTTCGATGGAAAATACTCCATCCAGGCAGCCGATGATGAGGTGCTATCCTTCTCGTATGTAGGCTACCTTACAAAAGATGTGCCCGTGGGCGATCAAACCACTATTGATGTGCAGCTCGACCTGGATATTGCAGGTCTCGAAGAAGTAGTGGTCATCGGTTATGGTACAGTTAAAAAGGAAGATGTTACCGGTGCCGTATCGGTGGTAAATTCAGAGGTGATCTCTGACCTGAAGCCATTAAAGGCTGAGCAGGCCCTGCAGGGTACCGTCGCCGGTGTAAACGTCACCAGCCAGTCGGGAGCCCCAGGCGCCGGACTGGATATCCGCATCAGGGGTATCTCCACCAATGGCGATGCTTCGCCCCTGGTGATGATCGACGGGTACCAGGGCGACATGAGCCTTCTGAACCCGAATGACATTGAGTCCATCACGGTGCTCAAAGATGCCCAGGCTGCCATCTACGGAACGATTGGTGCCAACGGGGTAATCCTGATTACCACGAAGAAGGGAACCAGGAATACACCCACACAGGTATCTATCAACAGTAATTACGGTATCCAGGAAACAACAAAAAAACTGAACCTGCTGAACGCAACTGAATATGCAGTGCTGTTGAATGAAAGTTATGCAGCAAGCGGGGAAGCGCTTCCACATCCGGATATTTCAGGACTCGGACTCGGCACTGACTGGCAGGGAGTGTTGTTCGAAAGGGCACCCACTACCAATAATGATATCAGTGTGTCCGGCGGATCCGACAGGTTCATCTACTCCCTCAGTGCATCTGATCTGCGACAGCAGGGAATCATTGGCGCCGAAAAGACGGGTTTTCGAAGAAACACGGCACGGCTGAGCATGGGAGGAGATCTCTACGACTGGCTGAAATTCAACAGCGCAATCGTGTACACATACCTGGACAGGAAATCCATCAACGATTTTGGACTTGGCTCCGTGCTTTTTAATGCGATCAACATGCCGCCCACTCACCCTGTATTTAATGAAGACGGGGACTACTTCCTCGCTCCGGGTAACCTGGGGATCGAGATCATCAATCCCATGGCGCAGATCGCCAATACCTATAATGACTACAGCCTGAACAAACTGAACGGTAATTTTGGCCTGGATGCCAACTTCGCCGAACACTTTACCGCCACAGCCCGGATCGGGTTCAATACCACGAACGACAGGAACAAATCATTCTCGAAAATTGTCGATTACGGAGGTAAGGTGTTTGACGTTGCACGCAGCAGTGTTAACCAGGGGAGAAACAACTACAACGATTATACCTTTGACCTGTACGCCTCCTATAATAATACATTCCTCAACGGCCACCAGGTGACCGTGAACCTGGGTACTTCTGTATTCAAGGAATGGGGCAACAATCTTTCAGGTACAGGGTATGATATTCCATACAATTCATGGGAATTTGCCGATATCGCGCTGGCAGATGGCATCATCGAATCAAAATCTGTCGGATCATGGGTATATGACCAGCGGCGTCTCTCCTACTTTGGACGACTGCAATATGACTACCAGGGAAAATACCTGATGTCGGCCATGCTGCGTCGCGACGCCTCAACAAAATTCGGACCCGACAACACCTTCCAGTTTTTCCCGTCAGTTACCCTGGGCTGGAAAGCATCTGAGGAAAGTTTCATGTCGGATATCGACATTATCAATCACCTGAAATTGCGAATGAGTTACGGCCTGCTCGGTTCCGACAAGATCGGAAGCTACCGGTACATTTCCCAGCTCAACGGGGAAGCCACCTATGTACTCAACGGCGGACTGGTATTTGGGAGAGCAGTAGGCGTACTTCCCAATTCTGCAGTAAAATGGGAGGAATCAGAGCAATTCGACCTCGGACTTGACCTCAGGATTATGAACAACAGGCTCACCTTTACGGCCGACTATTTCATCAAAAACACCAACAACCTGTTGCTTGTCACCCCGGTATCAGGCATCTACGGGTCAGGAGCCCCGGGCAGCGGGTATCCCACGGTAAACGCAGGAGCTGTCCGGAACAGCGGACTTGAAATGGCCCTGGGATTCAGGGGGCTGATTGGAGAAGATCTGAGTTATGGCATTAACTATAATGTCACTTACCTGCAGAACGAAGTGACCCAGGTGGACAATAACACCGGGTACGTTGAAGGAGGATCCTTTGGTGTGGGACAACCACTGCCGGCAAGGATGGAAGTGGGATTCCCCATAGGTTATTATTATGGGTATGTTACCGACGGTATCTTCCAGACCCAGGCGGAAGTGGAGGCACATCCCTCGCAGTCTGCACTGGGAGCTGAAGCTGCACCCGGGGACATCAGGTTCAAGGATACAGAAGGAGATGGTGATATTGATACCGATGACAGGGTGTACCTCGGGGATCCGATCCCCGACTTCGTAATGGGACTGAACCTCACGGTTGCATACAAAGGGTTTGATCTTGTTGGTTACGCCTATGCCTCCATTGGAAATGAGATCGTACGTAATTACGAACGTACCCAGCCCAATGTAAACCGCCTGGCCTATTATATGGACAGGTGGACTGGCAATGAAACCAGCACAACGGTTCCAAGGCTCACTACAGCGGCAACTTCAAACAATGTCTTCTCTGATTTTTACGTGGAGGATGGGTCCTACCTGCGATTGCAGAATCTGCAATTGGGATATACCCTTCCGTCTTCGCTTACTGAGAAAGCGTCCATGAGTGATGTGAGGGTATATGTTGCTGCAACCAACCTCTTCACACTCTCAAAATATATGGGATTTGACCCGGCAGCATCTTCAGGAGCGCCGGTCGGAGCAGGCTTCGACAACGGCTTCTACCCGGCAGCCAGAATTTACACAGTAGGCCTGAACCTTAACTTCTAAATCATAAGGAAAAATGAAAAATATCATATTCAAACGAACAATAATTACCGGGATCTTTTCGATCTTACTGCTGGTCTCGTCGTGCAACGATGACTTTGTGATCGTATCCCCGGAGTATTCCATTGATTCCGAGAACTATTTCAACTCTGAAGAAGACTATAGCAATGCGCTTGTGGCAGCCTATGACATGCTGCAATCCACCTACCTGAATGCCATCCTCGGAGAAATTGCCTCCGACAATACCTTATGCGGAGGTGAGAATCCAACCGATGTGATCGGCTGGCAGCAAATCGACGACATGATCCATACACCTGTTAACAGCAATCTCCAGGACCTCTGGAACTGGATGTTCGCGGGAGTGCAGCGTACCAACTATTTCATGGAGTTCCAGGAAAAGATCGACTTTGAAGGAAAAGAACAGATGATCGGGGAGATCCGTTTCCTGAGAGCCTATTACAATTTTGAACTGGTAAAATGGTTCGGCCCAATTCCCATCAAACCGAATGCAAGGTTCAGCCTTGGGGATGCAGAAACCATACCACGGTCGCCTGTAACTGATGTGTACAATCATATTACACAGGACCTGATCTATGCTTCCAGCGTGCTGCCGGAACAACCTGTCCAGATCGGCAGGGCAACAAAGGGGGCTGCACAGGCATTGCTCGGAAAAGCCTACCTGTTCCAGGAAAAATTCACAGAAGCAGCTGCCGTACTCGACTCTGTCATCCTGAGCGGCAATTACTCACTGGTCACCGATTTCAACTCCATTTTTGAAGCCGAGGGTGAAAACGGTCCGGAATCAGTATTTGAAGTGCAGTATACCGACGTGGAAGGTGCTGGGTTTGACTGCCTGCAGTGCAGCGAAGGCAACGTAGCCGTAGGATTCAGCGGTGTACGCGGATATGAAGGTCCGCTGTTCACCCCCGGGTTCAGTTTCAACGTGCCGGTACAGGAAGCAGTGGATGCCTTTTCGAATGCGGATCAGCGAAAGAATGTGGCCATCCTGGATATCGCATCCTGGGCCGACTCCACAGGAGCATCCTACACCACCGGTAATGAACACACCGGTTATTTTAACAGGAAATACCTTCCGCGCAAAAGGAGCGATGAGGCAGCAAGCGACCGCAACCTGACCAACCCCAACAACTATCGGGCAATCAGGTATGCCGATGTGCTGCTGATGGCTGCCGAGGCTTACAACCGGGGACAGATTTCCGATACCAAGGCCCAGGAATACCTGAACGAGGTTCGTGAAAGGGCTTTCGGGGACGAGAACCATAACATCACATTCACCGGAACCGATCTTACCGAAGCCATCTACACTGAGCGAAGACTGGAGCTGATGGGCGAAGGACACCGGTTCTTCGACCTGGTCAGAACCGATAAGGCAGCAAATGCCATCGAAGGTTTCGAAACCGATAAGAACGAAGTGTTCCCCATTCCGCTCGAGGAGATCCAGTTTTCAAATGGTAACTGGGAACAAAATCCTAACTATATAAACTAAAAAAAACCATGATGAAAATCTCAAAAATCATAACAGCTATTCTCATCCTGGTCGGGACAGTTTCCTGCAACCAGATTGAAGACAGACTATACTCATTTGAAGAAGTGACACCCCCTTCAGATGTTACTGCTATCACAAGCATCACTGCTGATAATACCGGTAAAGTTGTTTTTATACCGAGCTCCGAAGGTGCCACCACCTACCTGGTCACCTTTGGCGACACAGTGGATGAACAGCCCGCAGAATTCGGGATCAAGGAGGAAATATCACATTTCTATGGCGAAGGCACCTATACCTATGGCATCACTGCCGTGGGTATTACAGGACTGACATCAGAGGAATTCACGGATGAGATCACCGTATCCTTCATCCCTCCCTCCAACCTGTCAGTCACCGCAGAGAGCGATCCGTCGGTTTCCAGGCAAATCAATATTTCTGCCACAGCCGACAATGCCACCTCCATCGAATACTATTTCGGCGAGACCGCTGGTGAAGATCCAACACTTGCGGACCCGGGTGAAACCGTTTCCCATATATACGCAGAGGCCGGTGATTACGATATTACGGTAGTGGCTAAAAATGCAGCCATTGAAACCGTCGATACCACCATCACGGTTACTGCCATTGAAATTACGGGACCCCAGGAAGCAGCGCCAACACCTTCCGGAAGACTCGATTCAGATGTGATCTCGGTCTTCAGTGATGCCTATACGGACCTGGCCAATACCAATTTCAATCCCGACTGGGGCCAGTCAACCATCGTTTCAACGGAGGAGATAGCAGGCAACAATACATTAAAATACGCCAACCTGAATTACCAGGGAACCGAGTTCGAAAGTGCGATTGATGCATCAGGCATGGACTATATCCATGTGGATATGTGGACCGACAATGCTACAAGCGTCAACTTCTCGCTGATCAGCTCAGGTCCGGCGGAAACACCTTATGCACTCCCGATCACCTCTGGTGAATGGGTCAGCTATGATATTCCGCTTTCCGAGTATTCCAGTGTGGTGGATCTGGCTGACGTATTCCAGTTCAAGTTTGACGGAACTGAAGGGTCGACGATCTACCTGGACAATATATTCTTCTATCGTGAAGGTGCATCCACTGCCGTGGAACTGCCTCTGGATTTTGAATCTTCCACGGTGGATTATACCTGGACCGATTTTGATGGTGGTGAAGTTACAATTATCGATAATCCGCAGTCGGGCGGAATCAACACCAGCGCCAAGGTGGGCCAGATGGTTAAAAATGCAGGTCAGCCCTGGGGCGGCAGCTATATCACCCTGGATGCCCCTATTGACTTCTCAGTGAATAAGACCTTCAAAATGAAGGTGTTTGCACCCAATGCCGGCGACAATGTACTGTTGAAGGTAGAAAACGCAGACAATGGAGCGATCGCCTTTGAACAAGAGGTGGCCACTACTGTCGGGAATGCCTGGGAAGAGCTGACGTTTGACTACAGTGGTATCGATGACCAGGAGTACCAGAAGATCGTGCTCATTTTCGAACTGGGAACAGTAGGAGATGGCTCGGCAGACTTCACCTACTTATTCGATGACATTGTATTAACCAATTAAACATTCAAGAAGATGAAGTACAACAAATATATATTCGTAACACTGGTTGCAGCAATGTTCATGCTGAACAGCTGCACGCAGGAAGACTACAGGCTCGGGGAACTGGTCACCCCCTCCAACGTTGATGTGGCTTATGTCATTGTTGGTGCAGATGAAGACAATCCCTACGGTGATGGAAGCGGCGAAGTGCAGTTCACTGCATCTGCCGACAACATCATCACGTTTACCTACGATTTCGGCGATGGCAAAAATGTTGAAGTAACCCCGGATGGCAGCGTTTCACACGTATTCAGCAAAACAGGCATAAATACCTATCACGTGACGCTCAGCGCTGTGGGAACAGGAGGCCTGACTGCCACCAAAACTATTTCGATCGAGGTGCTCAGCAGCTTTACAGATGATGAAGCACTGGAATTTCTTACGGGAGGCAGCAGCAAGACCTGGTACTGGGCAGCTGATCAGCCGGCCCACGTTGGACTGGGACCCAATTTTGTGGAGGGCACCAACCATACTTTCCCCTTTTGGTATACCGCGGTGGCATTTGAGAAAACCTGCATGTATGATGCTGAATTCGTGTTTACAAAAGTTGATGACGGGCTTACCTTCGAACAAACTGCCGGGCCTGCGTATGTCCCTGGTACCTATGCCGGAAAAATCGGCGTTGAGGGAGATGAATGTTACGGTGAGGATGTGGCTCCCACGCTTTATGGCATTAAAAATGTTTCCTTCGGACCGGCATCTTCCATTGCGACTGAAGATGGTGATTACCGCGGTACTGCCATGAGTTTCTCTGATGGAGGCTTTATGTGCTGGTATGTTGGAAAAAGTGAATACGAGATCATTGAGATCACGGAAAACACTCTGAGTGTCAGGATTGAAGAGGATGAAACCTATGCATGGTATCAGGTTTTCACAACTACAAAACCGGTACAGGAGTGACCGCAAATAAGTCCATTGAAATGATGGTTTAGTTTATTGAACAGGTCCTGCATTGCATGTCAGGATGCACCAGTGAGTGCAGGACCTGTTTATAAAAAAACGCAGATGTACGAAAAAAGAAAAAGGCAAACAGGATTGGTAGGGTCGTTGAAGAAATCCCTGATGGTAACCATGATTTCAGCAATAGCCATTGCATCGATGGTTACGGGCTGTAATCCAGAACCGCAGATCGATGCAGCATTCAGCTATTCATTTCTGAATGACAACGAAGTCAGGTTTGTGAATGAATCCACGGGTGACTACTATTCTGCCTCCTGGGATTTTGGCAACGGGGTAACCGAAACCACAACCAATAAAAAGGAAGTCTTTGACATCTATTATCCGAATGCAGGAAACTACAATGTGGAGTTGAGAATTCTCGATTATGCGGGTAACACAGACACTGCCTCCAGGTCTGTTGCCATTGCAACCGCCGACCTGCAACTTTCCTTTAACGCTGTGGTTGACCAGGAAAAACCAAACTATGTGATCCTTACCAACACCACGGAAGGTACATACAGTTCATTTAAATGGGTATACCGCAACATGGAAGTGGAGAATGAATCCCCCCATGAAGCCTATTTCCCGAAAGCAGGCAGCTATGATGTGGAACTACAGGTACTGAAAAACGGTAATCCCTTCAGCCTTGAAAAAACGGTGATCATCACCCAGGACGACCCCAATTATATTGAAGGCATGGAACTGGTCTGGTCGGATGAATTCGACGGAGCAACCGTCGACGGAGACAACTGGACCTTCGAAACCGGCGCCTCGGGATGGGGAAACAACGAACTCCAGCGATATACTTCCTCGGGCAATACAGCGATTGTCGATGGCAAACTGGTGATCACAGCCCGGAAGATCAATGATGATCAGACGGTCGGTTCCTACACTTCTGCAAGACTTATTTCCAAGGGCAAAAAAGAATTCATGTACGGACGTATCGAGATCAGCGCAAAGCTGCCATCCGGCAGGGGCATCTGGCCGGCCATTTGGATGATGGGAGGAAATATATCCAGTGTCGGCTGGCCCGCCTGCGGGGAGATAGATATCATGGAATATGTAGGATACCAGCCCAATACAATACATTCAACTGTTCATACACCTGCCGGATTTGCCGGGGAAGGTGACGGCAGCAGTAAAACACTGACCACCTGCGAAGAAGAATTCCACATATATGGACTTATCTGGAACGAACAGGAACTGATATTTTACACGGACACACCGGAAAATGTAACCCATATCTATGCACCTGCAGCCAGGACAGAGGCGAACTGGCCCTTTGACCAGACTGCCTTCTTCCTGCTGAATGTTGCCGTCGGGGGCACCTGGGGAGGTGCGCAGGGAATCGATGATTCCATCTTCCCGCAAAGCATGGAGATCGACTATGTTCGGGTTTACCAGGAACCGAAATAGCACAGTCCCAAGATAGAATAGTTTACCGGGATCATGCCCCGAAAAAGATTTGCATCGGAAATGACCCTTGAAGGTGGTCTATTGCACATATTTTAAAAACTGCAAAGGAAACCATGAGCAAGAATGTAATTACACAGGATGACAACAGCCAATCTGATGATCGGTCAGGGGAGATTACTAAAAGTGATAACCAAATAATATCCTGAAGCCATGAGGAAAACCCAAAGATCCGCATTATCGATCTCGCTTATCGTGGCACTTGGTGGATTCCTTATGGGATTTGATGCT
>CAZPTO010000051.1:0-13502 GCA_964589155.1 uncultured Bacteroidaceae bacterium
AAAGATGATCACCATGGGTGTATTGTTCAGAAATGCGGAAACACCAGCAATGGGTATCGTCAGCCTGAGGATCAGCCGGGGGATCGGGGCCCTCTTTTTTGGAAGCAGCACCCTGGCCAGTTTGGAAAGTGCTCCGGTCTGTTTGAATCCTTCACTTACAAGGAACAGGATGCCCACGGTGATCATTCCCTTGTTGGAAAAGCCCGACAACGCTTCTTCGGAGGTGATAATATCGGTGACCATGAAGATGACCAGCGCAGTAAACAGTACCAGCCCGGGCCGCATCATTTCCTTGAGGAGGGCAATGATCATCAGGATCACAACAGCAACGGCAATATATCCGGTTAAGGTCATTCTGGTCTGGAAAAAATATACCGGTCCGGAAGCCTTTTTATAAGTGGTTTCCTACGGTAGAAAACATCGTCCAATTTAACAGCGATTATGCGGAAAAACAAATTATTTTTGACACCATGACGAATCAGGCGGTGCATCCAGTTGTCGGGATGACTGAAAGGGCAGCTGATCACGCAACGTCCGCAGTCGGTTCCTGCGACGGTCCAGTAATTGTAGCATCTTTCTGAGTTGATCTTCCAGCGGACACTTCCATCGTGCTCTTTCATAGGACCTTCCGGGATCGCTCCAGCCGGGCATACTATTGCACATTTTTTACACCTCCTGCAAACATCTATTGTGGAGACGTGTTCATGAGTAAGTTTTTGATCGTATTCCAGCGGGAGGTCTGTGGTGACCACAGCGATCCGGACACGTGGTCCCAGCGAAGGTGTCATGAGCAGTCCCATTCGGCCGATCACCCCCAGACCAGCGTCAGCAGCAACCAGCGGACAAATCACTTCATAATTTCCATCGGTATGCGCCTGCGCTTGGTATCCCAACTGCTTGATCATCAAAGCCAGCTTTGTGGCCATCGTCCCCGAGCGAAGGTACTGGTCAGAGGATTCCATTACGGTAGGACCAGCAGGAGCGTGTTGCATCATGGCATGATCCATTTCCACGGTAAGTACAATGGCATGGGGCATTGTGTTGCGGATCTTTTCCCCTTTTCGTGGTCCTCTTCCTTTGTGAGAGTAAAGGTGATGGTCATGCAGCGCAGTGAATCCGACCTGGTGTGCACCTGACTTTTTCATCCATTCTGAGACGAACTGTGTTATTTTTACCGGGTCGACCTGTTCTTTCTGTCCGGCTGGTTCCGTTGCTTCAAGTGGATGCAGATGATCGGTGATGGCAAATCCTGCATGAGCCGCCGCAAATATGACCGGGTGATGACAGGCTGATCCGGGGGCGAGCAGCCCGGGATTGTTCCTGGACTTGTCGTCCGGTTCGCGACGTTCCGGGTATTTTTTGTAATACGCTGTGTGGGCTTTGGTTCCCGGCTCCAGTTGGCGCCTTGACAGCACGGCATCTTCTTCATGAAAGCGTTGGTGAGGCCGAGCCCGGACAGTTTTTTCAGGAATGCCCCTGACCGGTACTACCAGCAGCAGGAACGTGCCCCAGGTGAGGGTACAGGAAGCAATCATAAAAATCATGGGATCCTGAAGGAGCAAGGCCGGGATGATGTTGAGTGCAGCATACAATCCGGTGGTGAACAGAAGCACCTTGGTGGCCAGGAATTCACGCTCTGCCAGTGATGTGACTGCACCGGCCAGGAGAACTGCGCCCGAAAGGCATATGGTGATCCAGAAGAATAGTTCCACAGGAGATGCGGGTTATCTTCACAATAGTACTAAAAATGTGACTGATTCAATCCTCGTTGAGCAATAATTAGTAACAATTCCAGTAGGTGGTGACCCCATTCTCCTCCACCGGTTCGGAATACAGAAGATCCAGGTAGGCATCTCCACAAACGAGCCGCTCTTCCCCGTATGTAATATTTGTGCCATCATCTATCACCTGCTCGCAGGTCCCGCAGTCCTCGAAAAACTCGCATCCTGGAAGGGTCATTGCTGCCATGAGGATGAATCCTGCAATAGTACGTGTGTATATCTTTTTCATTTTTTCCTGCTTTTTTTCCTGTAAAACCACTCAACTACATGTATGCAGCTTCCAACGTCGCAAAGTTACTCCATTTTTACGCAATCTTCATTTTTTTGTTACCAGCATTTGGATGGCAGACCAAAAATAATCTTTCCATACAGCAATTCCTCTTTGTGCAATAGCTCCCTGTACAATTTCTCCTTGCACAATTCCTTCCTGCCAGATGCTCATCCTGTGCCCACTTCCATGCGAAGCAGTGCAATTCCAACAGGTCATTTGCAGAATATTCGATTTTCTTCAAAATATTTCTTGATTTGTTGCCGGTTTTGTGAGTACTTTAACTGAATTTTATCGAGCAGATTAAAGTTCTTATCAGCTGTTAATAGATGGTCAGCGTATTCAGAGGTATATTCAAATGGTTGCTCAGGATCCTGCTGGGGATTGCTTCCCTGCTGGTACTCCTGGTATTATTGTTCTACCTGTTCCGGGGGAAGATCACTGAAAGAGCGGTTGCCTATGTGAATGAAATGCAGCCCGGTGAATTGGTAGTTGAGAAGATCAACCTGCGACCGTTTGTACATTTTCCCAATGTTTCATTGCGCGTAAAACAAGTGGAGTTTCTTGCGCCTGCTGTATCCACGCTCTCACCTGACACCCTTCCTGTTTTTAATTTCCGCGATGTATATGTTTCTATGGATGTAGTCCAGCTGATCAGGGGCACTTATTTGATTTCAGAAGTGTCTTTTGAAGATGGAGCCATCAATTACCTGGTGGGTGAGGATTCAGTGTCCAATGTGGAAAGAGCACTGGGCATTCTTTTCGGCACTGCGGAGGTCGTCGATACTGTTCAACAGGAGGGACCGCCTGTCAGGATGGACCTGAAGCAACTTGAGATCCGGGACCTGGCGCTCAATTATGAAGATCTTCCTGCCAATACCAATTTCTCCGTGCAGGTGAATGAACTCGTAAGCGGTTTTTCATATTATCCTGATCTTGTTACTGCAGAGTTAATGCTGCATAGTGAGATTCAAATGGCCCGGGTAAAGGATGTTTCGATCGGTAAACCCAGGACAGTATCCTTCAGCAGTGCCCTGCATTTCGACCAGGTGCACCAGCATATATCCCTCGACCGCACCACCCTGGATATCATGGAGGCAATATTTGAGGTCGGGGGAGCGGTGGACCTGGACAGCAAGACCCTCGACCTGGATTTTACAGCGCTGAATTCAGGAATCGATCTCTTGAATTTTCTGCTTTCCGGGGCGCTGGATCTGGATGCGATTGAGCAGATTGGTGATGGCAGCATGCGGCTGGAAGGGAATGCATCGGGATCATACAATGAACAGTTTCCGCTTGTGAGGATCAATGCCGAAGCTTCGGATATGGCCTTCAGAATTCATTCCCTCGACCAATCGGTAACAGGCATTGCTTTTGAAGGTTTCCTTACCAATGGCACGAAAAAAGATTTGTCTGAAGCAGAGGTGTACCTGGATAATTTTCATGTCAATTTTCCCAGGGGATCCCTGGATGCCCAAATATACCTTTCAAACCTTCTCGTGCCCTATGCTGAGATCCGTCTTGCCGGTGATGCTGACCTGTCTGTGATCAACGAGATCATCAAATCTGAGGCGGTAAAGGATTTGCAGGGAAACCTCAGGCTGGAAGGCGATATCAGGGGATCTCTGGATAAGCAAAACGGAATTTTCCCGGATAGTACGGGGATGATGAACATACACCTGGATGAGGTCGGGTTTGCAGTTCCCGGACACCGGGTGAAACAATTACGTGGAACACTGCAGATACAGGACCGGATGATCGGCATGAAGGGCCTGGAGGCAGAGATTGACAGCAACAGGATGTATTGGGACGGAGAAATCCATGACCTGCTGCCCTGGCTACTGGATGTTGATGCCGATCCTTCAGCCACCATCATTTTTGGAGCGGAAGAGCTATACCCTGGGAAACTGCTGAATGATACGTCATTGGCAGGTCCTGCCAGGGACCTCGAATTCACGCTTTCGGCCAGTATCGGGGGAGAAGAATTGCATCGTTCCCTGGAAGAGAAGCGTATCCCGGCAATGGAGCTTTCCCTGGCAGATCTTGCAGTAACATTGCCAGGATATACACCCATTTCAAATGGCAGCATGCAGGTGCAGGTGCAACCTGATGCACTTGGCATCCGGGATCTGCATGCACAGGTGGGCGAAAGTGCATTTGATCTCGACCTCGAAGTGATCCATTATGACCAGCTGATCCGAAAGGACAGCGCGGCGAATCTTGTACTTGCTTTTGATCTCTCCGCCGGCAGATTACGGGCAGTCGACTTGCTTACGATGCATAACGAATTCAGGTACCTGCCGCCGGAGTTTTCTGTTGAGGAGTTGCTTGATTTAAAGTTGAAAGGAAAGATAGAGACTACTGTATCTGAATTGTTAAAAGACAGCATTTTACCTGATTTCAGATTCTCTTCAGAAGAAATGAGGTGGAAGTTGAAGGAATACCCGCACGCATTCAATAACCTGGTGGTGGATGTGGAACGCCGTGACAGTTTAATGGTCATACGTGATTTTACGGGATCCATAGGAGAGAGTAATTTTGACATTGTTGCATCGCTCTCCCATTTGCTTGATTCCACGCGTACGCTAACCGGAAATGTGGAGATACGCTCAGCATTGCTGGACCTGGATCAATTGTTGGCCTATGATTTACTTTCAGATTCCGCCAGCAATCAGGCTGATTCCCCCGACGGCCCATTCAACGAAAACCCGATTGACACTACCAGCAATGGGGCCCCCGGCCTTAGCCAGGTTAATTTTCCT
Source organism: uncultured Bacteroidaceae bacterium (assembly GCA_964589155.1). Taxonomy (GTDB): domain Bacteria; phylum Bacteroidota; class Bacteroidia; order Bacteroidales; genus M55B112. Next base: position 4,812 of record CAZPTO010000051.1, read on the forward strand.
GATCTTGCGCTGGATGTGGATGTTGAGGAATTTAGATTCCAGGGGAATGTGCTGAAAAAGCTGGGGGGCAGATTGTCTGCAAAGCCTTACAAGATCCTCTACCTTGAACAGTTTTCACTGCAATCGGAAACCGGCGGGTCCATGTTGTTTGACGGCCAATTCAATGTTTCTGATCCCTCCATGTATATGTTGAGTGCAAATATTGATATTGATACGGTGAATGTAAGCGATTTCGATTTGCAGATCGCTATTGAGGACTCCTTGTATTCTTTGGAGGATAATTTCAATGGGTTGTTGACTGCAGACGGGATTGCAGAGTTTTATATTAATCCTGATTTTTCCATCAATACGGATTTCAGTACCGCGATGTTTAATCTGCGCCTTGAAGACGGGAGGATAAAAAATTTCACTCCCCTCAGGGCGCTGGCAAGGTATACCGGGAATGCGAATCTCGATAATGTGAGATTCGGACTCTTGCGAAACAGATTTACGCTGATGAATGGTACAGTGGAGGTTCCGTTGATGCGGATTGAGTCAACAATTGGATTGATCCTGCTTGAAGGGGAGCAATACCTGGATGGGAATTTCCTTTACCTTGCCCGGGTACCGGTAAACATGGTGCGTGGTACGGCCTGGAACATCCTGACCAATCAGCAAAACAGGGAGACCGAGGAGGGAGAAGTGCAACAGATGCGTGCGCAGAAATTTATGCTCCTGACCATCTCAGTCAAGGATGGTACAGAAGAGGTAAAAATGGGAGACAGACGTGACCAGTTCAGGGAATGAACGTAACATTAAGTTGCTGCTGACCTTGTAATTTGGCTTTGAAGATGATCGACCTGCTGTTCAGCGCGTTAATCTTTTGTTCTGCCGGATCGACCTGCTGTTCACAACGTTAACTTCCTGTTCTGCCGAATCAACCTGCTGTTCTGAAGGGATATATCCCTTGAGCCGGTTGTGCCCGGTGTCATAGCGTGCCGGAATGTCTCTCAACAATTTTTCAACATTCCTTTGAAATGTCACGGGGTTTCCCCAAACTTGTAGCTTGTCTTTTGGTGAAGCCATTTTCAGAATGAGAAAATATTTTTTTGCGCTGGGCTATATTCCACATCGTATTTGGGGAACGATCCTGATCCCACAATTGCTTGAGCGGGATGAGACCCTTCCTTATTACGTGACAGGTGAAATCCTGCTGAAAAACGATGACGCACTGTCCTATCGCAGGCTCACTCCCATGCAGAAGGAGGCAGTGAATATCATACATGAATACAACGATCAGCAATTGCACCGGCTTTTCTCGAAAAAGAAGACCGTGAAGGAATTTATGGATACCATCGATGATGTGACAATAAAAGAACATGTGCGCCCCTACATTGAAAAGCGGTTACACGCGGTACTTAAGATTGCTGTCGAAAATAGTTTCACGGTATTTTTTAAAGAGAAATCGCGGCAGAATGTGTTCACGGATGATTTCCTGGTACTGCACAAAAGACACGCAACACCCTATTTCAGATTTCAACGTACGCCTGAGCAGACCTTCTATAAGCTTTCCATCCTGAGGGATGGTGAACCTGTGGACCTGATCCACGAAGAGGCTGAAGTGATCAGTAATAGCCCTGCATCTGTATTGTTGGGCAGGGATGTATATTTTGTCGAGAAAATAGATGCTGTGAAAATGACGCCTTTTTTCTCCAAAGAGCATGTTGCTGTTCAGAAAAGGTTTGAGGAGAAATACTTCAGGTCTTTCGTTGCCAATACACTCAAGGAACATGATGCTGTTGAGACCATCGGGTTTGAGGTAAAGGAGATCCGGGCCAAAAAAGAAGCTTTTCTATCCCTTGAATATGGGATCAGCAAGGATCCGGTCTGGATCGTTACACTGAAATACAACAACTTCAGGATCCACCCGGGGGCAAGCCAGCAAAGATTTGTCAATTTCAGGAACAGAGATGACCAGTTTTCCTTCGACCGGTTCAGCAGGGATCTGGATTGGGAAGAGGAACTGGAGGTGGCACTGGAGGAAATAGGCTTGAAAAGCAGGGACCGGAATGTTTATACTTTAAGAAAATGGTCAGGTGATGACTTGCAGGATAAAGTGTATGAGGCTGTTAAATTCACAAATGAACATTTTGATTTTTTGGTGGAGAAGGGCTTTTCGGTTGGTCATAAGCTGGACAGGGAGTATTATTTGCGATCTGTGGACCTGACCATGGAATCAAAGGAGAAAGAAGACTGGTTTGACCTTTATGCAACAGTTAAGTTCGGGGAGTTCAGCATCCCGTTCGTCAAGCTCAAGAATCATATTCTACAAAACAAACGACTGTATGAGCTGCCGGATGGTACCTTCGCGGTGATCCCGGAGGAATGGTTTGCACGATACAAGGCAGTTTTTGAATTTGGACAAGTCGACAGTGAGACTTTGCGCATTCATAAACAACATTTTTCGCAGGTCGACGATGCATTGCGAAAAAAACATGCCTCCACGATCGATCACCTGGAAAAATTGAACCGCCTTGAAGGGTTGCCCGACATCGTTCCGCCCAAAGGGTTGAAGGTAGCGCTGCGCAGTTACCAGGCCGAGGGATTTGCATGGATGTGGCTGCTCCAGGAAAACGGTTTCGGGGGTTGCCTGGCGGACGATATGGGACTGGGAAAAACCCTTCAGGCCATTGCTGTCCTTCAGTTAAACAAAGAAAAGCGTGTAGCTCTTACCAATGAAGATACGCCGGATCGCGGACAACTTTCCATGTTCGCAACTGAATCCCAGGCTTCCACATCGCTGGTGGTGGTCCCGGCATCGATCATACAGAACTGGGTGAATGAGATCCGGCGTTTCGCACCTTCGCTGAAGGTGATGGCCCATGCCGGCATCAGCAGGAAGCGGGATACGTCAGATTTCAGGTATTTTGATGTGGTCATATCCAGCTACCATACCGTGCGCCAGGATATTGATTTCCTGGGGGCCTATGAATTCCTTTACGTGGTCCTTGACGAGAGCCAGATGATCAAGAATCCGCACTCGAAGTTGTACCGGGCGATGATCGAGTTGCAGGCAAAACACAAGCTGGTTGTCACCGGAACGCCCATTGAAAATTCACTCACCGACCTGTGGTCGCAGATCAATTTTGTCAACGAGGGATTGCTGGGCAGCCTGAACTTTTTTAAGAAACGGTTTGTGAAGAGCATCGAAAAGAAGAAGAACAAAGACCAGGAGCAGCGTCTGAAGGAGCTGATCAACCCGTTTATCCTGCGCAGGACCAAGGATGAAGTAGCCAAAGAATTACCTCCCTTGTATGAGCAATACCGGTATTGTAATATGACCGATGAGCAGAAACGATTATATGAAGAGGAGAAATCAACGGTACGGAACAACCTGCTGGAAAACCTCGAAGAGATCGGCCTGGAAAAATCCACGATGATGGTGCTGAAAGCTTTGACCCGGCTCCGGCAGATTTCCAACCATCCCCTGATGGTAGAGGATGATTACGAATATGGATCAGGGAAATATGACGAGGTATTCAGGAACATTGAAAGTGTGGTGATGGAAAACCACAAAGTGCTGGTTTTTTCTTCATTTGTCAAGCACCTGGAAATTTATGCCAGGCAGCTGGACGCGCTGGGATGGAAGTATGCCAAACTTACAGGTTCCACCACGAACCGGCCGCAGCAGGTGGATAAATTTCAAAACGATCCGGATTGCAGGGTGTTTCTTATTTCGCTGAAGGCAGGCGGTGTCGGGTTGAATCTTACTGCAGCAGATTATGTGTTTATTCTCGATCCATGGTGGAATCCTGCTGCCGAGATGCAGGCCCTGAACCGGGCGCACCGGATCGGGCAGGACAAGAACGTGTTCGTGTATCGCTTCATCTCCAACCATACCGTTGAGGAGAAGATCCAGCGGCTTCAGGAGCGCAAATCAGAACTGGCGAAAACATTTGTCACCTCCAACAACCCGCTGCGCGATATGAAAAAAGATGAGATCCTGGAGTTGTTTAACTAGTTATTTAAAGCTGTCTACGGCTTTGTAGGCAGTTATTACAGCCTGCTCGCCTTCAGCACCGGGCAGTGAATTTCCGTGCTCCATCCCGACAATTCCTTTAAAGTCTTTTTCGTAAATGTGTTTAAATACATTCAGGTAGTTGATCTCCCCGGTGGTAGGTTCTTTTCTGCCGGGATTGTCACCGCATTGGAAATAAGCGATCTCATCCCATGCCAGGTCAATATTGGGGATCAGGTTCCCTTCGTGGATCTGCTGGTGGTAGATGTCGAACAATATCTTGCATGCCGGGCTATCCACGGAACGGCAAATATCGAAGGCCTGTCCCGCCTTGTTCAGGAAGAGCCCGGGATGGTTCCTGAAATTCAGTGGCTCGAGTACCATGACCAGGTTATGGGGTTCAAGGATATCCGAGGCACGGCGCAGTGCCTCAACAACGTGTGCTTCCTGGTATCCCATGTCCTGGCGTGGGTCGATGTGTCCCGGTACTACCGTCATCCATGTCGCATTCACCCGTTTGGCCACCTCAACCGAATCTTTGATCTCAGAGAGGAATTCTTTCAGCTGGTCTTTATTTCCGCTGGCCAGTCCGGGTTCTTTCCAGTAAATGGTATGGGCTACGAATACGCCCATTTCCAGTCCGAGATTGGCCATCTTGGATGCAATTTTTTCCTGCATTGCAACCTCCTTGCGCTTCATTCCGTTGTCTTCAAAAGCCGTGAATCCCTGGTCTGCCATAAATTGGAGCTGGTCGAGCAGGTCATCACCGGCCAGGTGCTTGAACATTCCGAAATGCGGCGCATACTTGAGGTTAAAATCGTGTTTGCCGGGGATGGGAGTATGTGCTGATTCAGATGTTAATCCCATTACAGGAACAATGGAAGCCGCCGCTGCCGCAGTGGCTGAACCTCTGAGAAAATCACGTCTTTTCATGTGCGGTATGAATAATTGGTTAGCAAGACTAAACTTAAACAAAATATTGCAAAAAGAGACGATTGCTGGCAGGAACTATTATTTGCACTGTTGTTTTTGTAAGTTTGCCTTATGCATGACCAGTTGATCAAAGAGATAACCATTATAACCTCGCGTGCATCCGGACCGGGTGGTCAGCATGTCAACCGTACCGAGTCGAAGGTAGAGCTGCATTGGAACCTCGAAGAGAGCCATGTGATTGATGATACGCAAAAGATATTACTGCGCGACCGGCTTGGGCACCGTTTGACTTCTGAGGGAGTATTGATCCTGACCAGCCAAGCCACCCGATCGCAGATTAAAAACCGGGAGATTGTTCAGCGGCGTTTCCTGGACCTGGTCGACAAGAGTTTGAAACCACCAAAGAAGCGTGTCAGGACCAAACCGAAAAGAAGTGCCATGGAGAAGCGGTTGAAACAGAAAAAACAGCAGTCAGAGAAGAAGAAAAGAAGAGGTGACGACAGGTTGCCTGGACCATGAAGAAATATGAATCATGAAAAAAGCCGGATCCATTTGTCATGGTCCGGCTACATAAAATCTTCACCTTGTGACTCTGAATGCTGTCTTACAGTCCGATTTTGAAGAGTTTCCAGCTCATCTGGAGGATCAGGTAATTCCGGGAGATCTCTTCGAAATCCCCCACATTTATTTCTACAAGATTACTCCCGGTAACCACATTATAGATGGCGGATAGTCGAAAGCTACCAAGCGCCAGTCCCACCTCCGGTGCAACACCGAAGCTTGAACTTGCACTGATGGTTGCTTCTCCTGCCGAGTTGGCGCCCAGGTTGGCCTGTGTGAACCGTCCGAGACCGAATCCCACATAGGGCCTTGCCCTCCTGTCAGAAACATAATATTCGCCCTTCAGGGTTTGTGCCGCGCGGGAGGATAGTCCCACGGAAATATCATTTCCGTCAGCAGAGACACTTCCACCAAATAACACATTACCTTCCAGGCGCAGTCCTGCAGCAATATTGTCGTTGATGAACAGCTTGGGTTCTACGTTGGCAGAGATGCCCCCTGCTTTGAAATCTTCCAGTGAAAGTGCAGCTCCCAGTCCCATATCGAACTGGATCCGCTGTGCCTGTAAGTTGAATGCGAGTGCAGCCAGGATGAACAGCATGGTTTTCTTCATTGTATATTGGTTTTGATGAATAGTGGTGGAAAAGTACAAAAAGCTACAGGTTGTTTCAGAATAAGTTATTAAGATCAATTGATTGATTAAGAACTTGTCTGCAATTCAATTTTACTCTATATTTGCAACCCGAAAACAGGCACCTGTTTAGTTTTGAAATAATGGCTCCATAGTTCAAGGGATAGAATAGCGGTTTCCTAAACCGTAGATCCAGGTTCGAGTCCTGGTGGAGCTACAAAAAGCCCTCTGAATATCAGGGGGGTTCTCTTTTCCAGTATCTTATTCATTGACTTTTTCTGAATTGACATATAGTCTTTTGGAATTTACTATATAGACAAAAATGCCCCTCGTAATAAGGGGCATGCTCTAAACGATTTAAGTTTATAATACTATAGCGGTTTCATAGTCTTCAAAGCTTCCTGAATATATTGACTGGATCGCAAAAAATGGTGAATGATCGTTGTTGCATATCCGGACAATTAGAGGATAATTATCTTTCTCACTATAATACCATCTGGTGTATGTACCTGGATCATATACATTCCTGACGGAATCCCGTACAACGTAAAGACCTGTTTCCTTTCTCCTGTCCAGTTGCTGTGCATGATTACTTTTCCGGTAAAATCGATCAGTCTGACCGATGCCACTGCAATATCCGGAGCAGAAACAGTAACAATACCTTTTGCCGGATTGGGATATATCAATACCGTTGCGTCTTCCGATCGGTCATTGGTGCCTACTTCCAATAGATTGGCGGCTACCCTGTCGGTACTGTACAGACGTCCGTCACTTACGGAGAGCAGGAATACAAATTCAGCTGTGCCGTTTACCTCGACTGCAGTAAAGGAGGGATTCCAACTGTAAGGATTATCCAGGACAATTCCGTCCGGTGGGAACCATTCATAATCCAACGCGTCGGCATCCGGATCAAAGGAGTCCGAAGCATCCAGCCACACCTGCTCGCCGGGAATCATACTGAAATCTTCACCTGCGTCGGCCACTGGCGGTTCATTCGCATCCAGAATGGTCCAACTGGTTTCCGCGGAGTAGGTGCCCTTCATCCCGCTGACATACTTCTCTATTTTTGTCAGAGCAACCCTCAGTTTGTATTCTCCCGGTGGATTGTTCAATTGGTCAAAACCGGAAAGCGTGAACAGGGTATCGGAAACCTGCTGAACCAGTATGCCTGGCAGGTCGATAACCTCTCCTTTCAACCAGAGGGACAGGCAATTTTTACTTACCGTAGAGGCAAGTACCTTCTCTGAGAAAGACAGCGCTAACATCTCCGGGTGATTGATGACCGGTTCCAGCGGCACATCATGGAAAGATGCCTGGAAGGCCGATTCATCCACAACAATGGACTGCTGTGTGAACACTGAATTATTCCGGTCATCGATGCAATAAACCTCAAGCAGGATATTACCTGCAGAGGGAAGTGTTACAGGAAGTGAAAGTTCACCCTGCATTACGCCGCTTTTCTCTGCAAGCAACGTAAGGGTACCGAAATCATTTTTATAAACTTCGACCCTTATATCCTGGTCCATCACATCCATAACGACATCCAGGATGCGGGTGGAGGTAATGCCATCCGAATCGGAAAAACCGAGGTCGGGACGTATCCGTAAATTTTCCACCTCGGCCGGAGGGGTCCGGTCCACGCTCCACTTGAATTCTTCAATCCCGTTCCCGGCAAGACCCGCCCTGTCGTAAACCGTGTTCATGTTTACTTTCAGGGTGTAGTCTCCTTCATAATAGGTGAGCAGCCTGAATTGCGAAAGTTCACGAAAGGCCGTGCTTAAAGAATCAACGTGCACCTGTGAAAGCGGTATGCGTGAACCATCTTTCCAGAGTTCCAGGGAAGCCAGGCTGAATCCGGCGATTCCCTCGCTGAAGAGCAGTTCCATCCCGGTCACATGCTGTTCATCGAATCCACCTTCCGTGACTTCGGTAAATGAAAGCAGGGTCGGTGGTGTGGTGTCAATGTTCCACCCGACCTCCTGCTGTAAGAGCCCCTGTTCGCCGTTAATGGTGGCTATGTTGGGGAGATCCACGGTGAGACTGTAAGCCCCATCGGAGGTCATCATGGTCCCCAATCCTGAGATGTTGAACAGTTTTGCTTCTGTATCCATCAACGTAATGGTAACCGCGTCATTCAACGGGACACCATCCCTGGATAGAATAAAGCGCGACGGCAGGAGTGTATTCACGTCGATAGGCAAATTGAACCGTACCAGCAGGTAATCAAATGGCGGTCCTGCTTCACCCTCGGGCAACCCGATGAATTCTTCTACCATTGGCACATTCAGAAACTGTGTCCACGAAGCCTGTTTCCCGACTTCTCCATTCGTTCCGTCCATATCCCGGATCCCGGCAGCCTGCACAGTAAGTACGTAAAATCCATTTCCCGTGGTCAGCGTCGACAGATCCAGCTGGTAGTTGACAGCGTCAAGCTTTGTAATCACAACAGTGGAGTCCATGATATTCTCTCCTCCCTGCAAACGGAGCATCATATCGTGGTGCGTAAAAGTTGCCGGATCGATCTCTTTGTTGAAAAGAATATTCAGCGAGGTTACCGGCTGGCTTACAA
>CAZPTO010000052.1:0-13499 GCA_964589155.1 uncultured Bacteroidaceae bacterium
ATGAGCTTTCTTAGTAGCGCAACCACGTCCCTTTGCACCGAGTCATCCCAGTTCTCCTGAATCATGATCCCGGCGGTTGCACCCTGTACGTAAACATTTACCATTCCCTGCTGTACCCCACTCTCCGAAACTATCTCTTCCACCTGCCGGGTGATGTCATAGAGGCCATCATGTGAGGGTGTGGATATGTGTATTGTTTTTTGCATCAACTTTCTTTATCATCTCTGAAAGATACAATCTTTAGCTAGAAATTTCCGTATCTGTCTGGCAGAATTATTCGAATCTCATCATGTTTATAGCAGATTTACCATGTAAAAACATCTGTATTTTTTCCTATCTTGTCATACCATAACGCACAAAATATGGCACAAGACCAACAATCTTTTATCAGTACTCCGGATGGATCCAACCTCTATCTCCATGAATGGACACCGGGCAAGTCCTCCAAAACGGTGATCCTGTATATCCACGGACTGGGGAGTCATGGCGGCAGACTGGACCACTGGGCAAAAAGATTCAACGAAAAACAGGTGGCTTTCGTAGCCTGCGACCAGCGGGGTCATGGCCGCACTGAAGGCAAACGGGGAGGCACAAGGCACATCAGGCAACTGATCGGAGACGTACAATCCGCCGTAAAAGAGGTACGTGCGAAATTTCCGGGAATCCCGCTGATCCTTTACGGGCATAGCCTGGGAGGCAACATTGTACTGAACCATGCTACCGGATCAGATGAAAAGGTGGATGGCCTTATCGTTTCATCTCCCTGGCTCAGGCTTGTCAACCCACCTTCCAGGGCGCTTGTCAGCATTGCCAAACTCCTGAAGGCGATCGCCCCGGGAGTCACGCTCTCAAACGGACTCAACGCAGACGATATTTCAAGGGACAAAACCGAAGCTGACAAATACAGGGAAGATCAGCTGGTGCACGACAGGATCTCCGTCGGACTTTTCATATCTGCAGAGGAGACGGGTCTTTCTGCGCTTAAAAATGCAGGCAAGATCAGCTGCCCGTTCCTGCTCATGCATGGAACGGGGGACAGGATTACTTCCTGCGAAGCCAGCAGGGAATTGGCGGATAATGCAGGGAAGCAAACTACGCTGAAACTGTGGGAGGATGGATACCATGAATTGCATCATGAACCCAATAGAGATGAGGTCTTTCAGTTTATTGCAGATTGGATGAAACAGCAAAAACTTCTTTAAACAACAACGCAGCATGAAATTCAGAAGCGAGATTGAGATACCGGAAATACGTGTGAAGATCGGCTGTCAAAGTCCGGTGATCATGCTCGGGTCCTGCTTCACGAAGAACATCGGGTCCTATCTTGAACAGCACCTGTTCAAAGTTTCGGTCAATCCCTTCGGAGTGATCTACAATCCATTCAGCATCAGGAATGCCATCGAGGCGCTGATGCATAAGCAAAATTACACCGCTGGGGACCTGGACCGGCACAATGAACTCTGGTTCTCCTTCGATCATTATACAAAGTTTTCTGATCCCGATCAGCAGGAGGCACTGCGAAAGATCAACGATTCGTTCACAAGGGCCAAATCGCTTTTTGCTGAAAGCGACCGGATGATTCTCACCTTTGGCACGGCCTATATCTACACACTAAAAGCAAATGGCCGAATTGTGAACAACTGTCACAAGATACCGGCCCGTGAATTCGATCGCAGGAAGCTGACCACCCATGAAATTACCGTTGCTTATGCCGACCTTGTCGAAAAATTGCTGACCTGGCGCCCCGGGATAAAACTCCTGTTTACCGTCAGCCCGGTCAGGCACCTGAAAGATGGATTCATTGAAAACCAGCGCAGCAAATCAACACTCCTGCTGGCCATTGATGACCTGGTGAAAGCGTTCCCGGATTCATGCAGTTACTTTCCTTCCTACGAAATCATGATGGATGACCTGCGTGACTATCGCTTCTATGCCGACGATCTTGTGCACCCCAATGAACTGGGGATGAACTATATCAGTGAATTATTCCGCGATCATTGCCTGGACGACCAGGCCCGGCTGGTAACCAGGAAGATCGACCCGCTGATCAGCGCATTGAACCACCGGCCTGCGCATACACATACAGAAGCATACAGAAAATTCAGGGCCGCAACGGAAGCAAAGGCCAGGAAACTAAAAAATGATTTTCCGTTTCTACAATGGTCAAAAATAGACTATTTACTGTAAATAAAGGATGTTTAGCTATATTCTGTTTAACTATTTTTAATTTTTAATTAACACTTAGTGAACAAAACAATCAGAAATTGCGTTATTCATCCATCACAACGATAACGCAACTCTTGAATCAAGGATTATGAGACACTTCATCACAATTGTTGCCCTGGTATTGAGCTTTACTGCCACCATGGTCTACGGTCAGAAAGGTATTATTGAAGGCAGGGTCTATAATGAAAAAAACAATGAACCGGTCGAATTTGCCACCATTGCCATTTTTGGTACCAGCATAGGTTCCATTAGTGACCTTGATGGTAACTTTATTTTCACCGGTCTTGAGCCTGGATTTGTTGAACTGCGTGTTTCATCGGTAGGTTATGAGGACTATATTTCAGAGGCGATCCAGGTGACCAATGCAGGCAAACAATATATTGAAATTCCACTTGAAGAAGCCAATATTCAGCTTGACGAGGTTGTTGTTAAAGCTTCACCTTTCAGGAGGGACAAGGAGAGTCCGGTCTCGCTTCAGCGCATCAACATTGAGGAGATCGAAAAAGCGCCGGGAGGCAACAGGGACATCTCCAAGGTGATCCAGTCCTATCCGGGAGTGGCCTCCACACCGGTGCAGCGAAATGATGTGATCGTGCGGGGTGGTGGCCCAAGTGAAAACTCATTCTATCTCGACGGTATAGAAATTCCAAACCTCAACCATTTTGCCACCCAGGGTGCCTCGGGAGGACCTGTTGGAATCATCAATGCGGACTTCCTGAGAGAGGTAAACCTGTATTCTGGCGCTTTCCCGGCCAACCGTGGCAAAGCGCTCAGTTCTGTTATCGATATGTACCAGGTAGATGGAAATAAGGAAAAGTTCCGCTTCAAGGGCGCGGTGGGTGCATCTGATTTGGCGCTTACGGCAGACGGGCCCATCGGGGAAAAGACCACCTATCTAATTTCCGTAAGACGGTCGTACCTGCAATTCCTGTTCTCGGTACTGGAACTTCCTTTTCTTCCCACCTACACCGACTACCAGCTTAAAGTAAGATCCAGGCTCAATGAAAAAAATGAGCTTACCATTGTAAGACTGGGCGCATGGGATGTGAATTCCCTGAACCTGGATGCCAATGAGACCAATGCACAAAAATATATCCTGGGATACCTGCCGGAGAATGACCAGTGGAGCTATGCTTTTGGTGGAGTGTACAAGCATTTCAGGGAGAAAGGATACGATACATATGTAGTGAGCCGAAACCGGCTGAATAACGTAGCCCGTAAATTCGTTGGCAATAATGAAAACAATGATACCTTACTTAATTATGTGTCGAATGAAGCAGAAACCAAATTCAGGTATGAAAATGTCACCAGGTTTGATAACGGACTAAAGCTGAATGCGGGTGTGAACTACGAATACGCAACATTTAACACAGATAATTACAACCTCAATTACATCAACAATACACCTGTGGAATTTGAGTATTACTCAGAATTGTTCCTGCATAAATGGGGCACATTCGCACAGGCAAGCAAAGAAGTATTCGGTCAGCGCCTGGCTCTTTCCGCCGGACTGCGGATGGATGCAACCAACTACAATGACCATATGAGTAACCTGCTGAACCAGCTTTCACCCAGGTTTTCTGCATCTTATCTGCTTACAACCGGGCTCTACCTGAATTTCAACATTGGAAGATATTACCAGCTTCCTGCGTATACTACTCTTGGGTACAAAGATGAAAATGGGGATGCTGTCAACAAGCAGAACGACCTTAAATATATCCAGGCCGACCACTATGTGGGTGGAATCGAATTCCTCCCGGACGAGAAATCCAAATTCAGCATAGAGGGTTTTTATAAGTACTACAACAATTATCCATTTTCACTGAATGACTCCATTTCTCTTGCCAGCAAGGGAGCCGATTTCGGTATCTATGGAAGTGAGCCTGTTACTTCAACTGCCGAGGGCCGGGCATATGGCGCAGAGGTGTTGTACCGCAATAAAGACCTGTTCGGATTTAACCTGATCCTTTCCTATACCCTCGTAAGGAGTGAGTCGAAGGCACAAAAACAGGCCCTGCTTGACCGGGAATGGATTCCTACGACCTGGGACAACCGGCACCTGCTCAACCTGACAGGTTTCAGAAGCTTTAAAGGGAACTGGCAAATCGGGTTCAAGTGGCGTTTTGTAGGAGGTGTTCCTTACACTCCAATCGACGTTGATGCAAGTGCCAATATTTTCAACTGGGACTATACCGGGCGCGAAATCCTTGATCTTACAAGGTACAACAGCGAGAGGTTCAGCCCCTTTCACCAGCTGGATTTCAGGGTGGATAAAGAATGGTTTCTTGATAAACTGACACTAAATTTGTATGTTGATATTCAAAATTTGTATAATTACACAACCGCAGGGTCAGAATTCCTGGTTCAGGAATTGGACGGAGATGATCCGGTGATCGCCAATCCGCAGGCTCCCCTGTCAGAACAACGTTACCGGATGTTTTCCGAAACGACTAGCGTAGGGACTCTGCTACCCTCGGTTGGAATCATTATTAAATTTTAAAAAATAAGATTCATATCTGATTAAATCACTATATTTTGAAAAAAATACTGATGAACCGATGAAAAATATCCAGATTTTAATTGTTTTGGTTTTGGGGTTGCTGATTGCTTCTGCATGCAAAAGCTCCAAAATTCCTGAAACCGAAACTCCTGAGAAGATCTCTTCCAATGCCGCTGGAACAGGTCCCGAATTGCAGGTTGAATTCATCAGGGGTGAAGCACATAACCATCCGCTGATGGCGATATGGGTGGAGGATACTGAAGGCAACTACATCCAGACCTTGTATGTGGCTGAATCCCTCGGAAAAGGGATATTCCAGCATGGAGATGCCACTTCCGGCCAGTGGCTCCCTGCGGAGATCCGGCGACCGGCAGCACTTCCCGTATGGTCGCATAGCAGGGGCGTGAAGGAACCCGACGGGTTGTTCGTGCCCACACCTGAACATGCGGTCGCAGACGCTTATACCGGGGCAACCCCGCAGATCTCATTCATCCTGAACACGCGGCTGGATGCACCCGGCCCCGAAAAGTTTTATGTACTTTTTGAAGTCAACCAGACCTGGGACTGGAACGAATACTGGACCAACAATAAGTTCCCGGACGACGAGGTGTACAAAACTTCCTGTCAGCCTTCACTTATTTACCGTGCACTGGTGGACCTCAATGACGAAGATGAGGAATATGAGATGGAACTCATCGGCCGGGGACACCACTCCGGGAAAGACGGAAAGATCTATGATGATCTCGAGACCATGACCACCGCTTTGAATATTACAAGAGAACTAACGGTCAGAGAATTATAAAATGCAGCACTGTGGCCTGGCATGCTATGCCCTAACCAGTGCAGTCCATGGCTTATCTATACGGATCCCCACCCCTTCTGCAACCTGTAAATGTCCGTTATCGTACACCACCGTTGCATATCTGGACAATCCTTTTCTATTGCAAAAAGATGTATATCTTTGTTTTCGTGAGAGTTATTTGTTTTGGCATATGGATTGCTAAATAAACTCTCAGATAACCCAGATAATTCAAACAAAATGATCAAAACTGTAGATCTCGTAAAAGTATTCCGCACAGACGAGGTGGAAACAACTGCTCTGAATAAGGTAAACATTGAAGTAGAGGATGGTGAGTTTGTAGCCATAATGGGGCCGTCAGGCTGTGGGAAGTCCACACTGCTGAATATCCTCGGGCTGCTTGACAATCCCTCCGGTGGCTCATACCTTTTCGGTGAGACTGAAGTGGCCGGACTCAGGGAAAAACAACGCACCAACCTGCGTAAAGGAAATATTGGCTTTGTTTTTCAGAGCTTTAACCTGATCGACGAACTCTCTGTTTATGAAAATATTGAACTTCCCCTGCTGTACCTGAAAATGTCAGGTTCAGAACGCAAGAAAAAGGTGGAAAACGTGATGGAACGCATGAAGATCATCCACCGGCGAAACCATTTCCCGCAGCAATTATCCGGAGGTCAGCAACAACGGGTTGCCATTGCACGTGCCGTGGTCACTAATCCGAAACTGATCCTTGCCGATGAGCCAACCGGTAACCTCGACTCTGCCAATGGTTCAGAAGTCATGGCCCTGCTTACAGAACTGAACGAGGACGGGACCACCATTATCATGGTGACCCACTCCCCCAGTGATGCTGAAAAAGCCCACAGGATCATCCAACTGTTCGACGGCCATATTGTTACTGAAAACATTCATAAGAAACTATAGTCCTGTTAGAGTATTATACTCTATATTTCTCACATACATATAATTGCTTTTATAGAATCGCGTAATTAATACCTTTTTTAATTACGTGATTTTTTTGTATATGCTACTGAAACCCACCTGCCTTAAAGTAATATTCAGGTTTCCACGGAATTATCGCATCCTCAAAGGTCTTTCATCACAATCGATGGATTTCTGCACAATCAATGGATTTCCCACTTACTTTCTATGTTTTCACATATCTGCCTCTATTTAGCATACCCCCTATAATTATACCTACCCTTATTAAAGTTTTTATATTTTTAACAAACTAGTTACCTGATATTTTTGGGGGGTGCCTCAATTTTTTTTTAATTTTTTTGGTTTTTACCCCCATTTTTATTTTACCTTTACCCCCCAGAATAACATTTTTTTCTAACCTATACCAATTAAAAAATGAAGTCCTACACCAAAAGAGTATTTTTTATGCTGATCATCCTGTTATCGGTGTTTACAGTTGCCGATGCATCGGATGGAAACGGAATTGACAGTGGTGCGACAGCCTGGATGCTGACCTCCACTGCACTCGTGTTATTAATGATCCCCGGTCTTGCTATGTTTTATGGCGGACTGGTAAGATCAAAGAATGTCCTTGGTACCATCATGCACAGTTTTGCAGCCATGGGCATTATGAGCGTTCTCTGGGTTGCTGTTAGTTACAGTATGGCCTTCGGTCCCAATGTGCTTGGAGGCTGGTTTGGCTGGAACCCCGATTTTGTCTTCCTGAGAGGGATTGACGAGTCGATCCTTGAAGGTGGTGTCCCGGAATATGTATTCTCCATGTTCCAGGGAAAATTTGCCATCATCACTCCGGCCCTGATTGCCGGTGCATTTGCTGAAAGAGTTTCTTTCAAGGCTTACGTGGTATTCATTGCACTGTGGGGCCTCCTTGTCTACAATCCCCTCTGTCACTGGGTCTGGGCCGAAGACGGCTTCCTGTTCAACATGGGAGCAGCTGGTGCCATTGATTTTGCAGGCGGAACCGTCGTTCACATCTCTGCCGGGATCAGCGGTCTGGTAGCAGCCATATATATTGGTGCCCGCAGGGGATTCCCGTACACCGCCGTACGTCCGAACAACCTGGTGATCACCATGCTTGGAGCCGGACTGCTCTGGGTAGGATGGTTTGGATTTAATGCAGGAAGCAGTATCTCTTCCGGACTCTCCACTGCACAGGCACTTACTGCCACACAGGCGGCGGCTGCATCAGGAGCTTTGGCCTGGATGATCATTGAAGGATTACACCGTGGTAAAGCCACAGCCCTGGGATTTGCATCAGGGATCCTGGCAGGACTGGTAGCCATCACGCCTGCTGCAGGAGTTGTACAACCCGCAGGTGCGCTGGCACTTGGAGCCATCGCCAGCCTGATCTGTTATATCGCGATCATGTACAAGAACAAATTAGGGTACGATGATTCCCTGGATGCTTTTGGTGTCCACGGTGTCGGAGGCATCGTCGGTGCACTTGCACTCACATTCTTTATTCGTCCATCCTGGATGGCGGATGCTGCTGAGGCTGCCGGCGGAAGCTGGACCGTGTTGCAGCAGTTTGGCGTTCAGGCTGCAGCAGTTGGAATTGCCATTGCCTATGCAGGAGTGCTTACACTGGTCCTCATTTTTATCGTGGACAAGCTCTTCAAAATTCGCTCTTCAGACAAAGTGGAGATGGCAGGTCTTGACCAGTCATACCACGGCGAGCGCGGTTATGGATTGATCAATCCTAACTAATGAGATCATCAATCATTTTAGCAACTGAAAAACAATACTTATGAAACTTATTATCGCAGTGATCCGTGAAGCACAGCTGGATGAAGTTCGTGAAGCACTCATTGCAGCAGAGATATCCAGGATCACCGTATCAAAAGTATCCGGTCATGGCCAGCAGCAGCAGGAAGAATACTACCGTGGCCAGAAGATTATTCCGAACCTGATCCCTAAGATCAAGATCGAGATTGCACTGAATGATGAATTTGTCGATGTGACAGTTGATACCATCATTAAAGCTTCCAGGACAAAAGAAGGTACCGAAGGAGAGATCGGGGATGGCAAGATCTTCGTACTTCCACTGGAAGAATGCATTCGGATCAGAACGGGAGAAAAAGGCAGCAGTGCCATTTAATGATTCACTAAACCTGAACGAAAGGACGAAGACTTCAAGTCTGCAGTCTCCTGGTTAGAGACGGTGTAAATGGCACCGTTAGCGTGATCAAAGGAACCTGAACACTCGAAGTCGTCCTTAATCTATGAACCGGGCATCCGGACTGTGTAATGCGGTCCGGATGCTTTTTTTGCCAAATCCGTTGATCAGGCTGTTTTTTCGTTGCAAAATCAACCGATGACCCTGGAAGAGTCCATTGCTTTTACCACAGTGAATATCATGAATGTTGCCTTTGAGATCGGCAGATTGATCAGAGCATAGGTTTACTCCCATATTGCCGGGAAACACATCCTGGAAGTTCAAATAGTTGACGGCACAAAAATGATTATATTTAGGGGATGAACTTCCTCGGCAATATCATCTGGCTGGTCTTCGGCGGCTTTGCCACTGCGATCGGGTATATTTGGGGTGGACTGGTCATGATGCTCACCATCATCGGCATCCCCTTCGGATTCCAGCTTATTAAAATCGGCCTGTTGTGCCTGTGGCCTTTTGGCAGCACCTTTGAGATCAACGATGAGCTGCCTGGTTGCCTTTCCCTGCTGCTGAACCTTATCTGGCTGTTGGTCGCCGGATTCTGGCTTGCCATCACTCATTTTGTCTTCGGCGTCCTTCTCAGCCTCACCATCATTGGCCTTCCCTGGGGTGCACAACATTTCAAAATGGCCGGGTTTGCCATCTCCCCTTTTGGCAGGAGTGTGCGGATAGAGGGCTGATTCCTTTATCCGCCCTGGTAATATAATCCTGCATCAGGTCCGAGCGGCAGGCCGATCCATACCCAGATTGCAATAAGGATGGTCCAGGCAATCATGAAAGCAATGGAGTAGGGCAGCATAGTTGCAATGACTGTCCCGATACCCGATTCTTTATCATACTTCTGAAAGAATGCAATGATTAGCGCAAAGAAACTCATCATGGGTGATATGACATTTGTCACACTATCGCCGATCCTGAAGACCACCTGGGCCAGTTCCGGGGAATACCCCAGGAACATAAAAATCGGTATGAATATGGGTGCAATAAGTGCCCATTTGGCCGATGCACTTCCCATGAACATATTCAGGATTGCAGCAAAGATTACAAACATGATCACCAGTGGAATCAATCCCAGGTTCATGGCCGATAACAGGCCCGCCCCCTTGATCGCAATAATCAGTCCAAGATTGCTCCACTTAAAGTAGGCGACAAACTGCGCAGCAAAGAAGACCAGCACCATGTAAGTGGTCAGCGATTTCAATGCTTCGCCCATGCTGTTCATCACATCAGCATCATTTTTGTACTTTTTAGTCACCACGCCATAAGTAATACCGGCGGCGGCGCACAGGATGACCAACCAGGCCACCACACCCTTGATCAACGGAGAGTTGATCACCGTACCATCCTCGCCCCTGAGAAAACCATTCTCGGGAATCACACCAGTCAATATCACTGCAATAACAGCCAATGTTGCAACACCACTCCATTTGATGCCCTTTTTCTCCAGGGGAGTCAGTGGTCCGAATTCATCATCGTGCTCAACCCCTTTGCTGTCATAATCACCAAGCCGCGGGGCTACAATGCGCTCCGTAACAATGGTTCCAACAAAAGCGATAACGAATGTGGAGATGATCATGAAATAGTAATTCGCCGTCGGGTTTACATAATAATCCGGATCAACGATCTGGGCTGCCTCGGTACTGAGACCAGCAAGCAGCGGATCGATCGATCCGATCAGCAGGTTAGCTGAAAATCCACCTGAAACACCCGCAAAAGCAGCTGCCATACCTGTAATCGGGTTGCGGCCCACTGCCCGGAAAATAATACCGGCCAATGGAATCAGCAGAACGTAACCAATGTCTGACGCGAAATTTGAGACAATACCGGCAAAAACCAGTACGAAGGTGAGCAGCCTCCTGGGCGCTGAAAGCACCAGCAGCCTGATCAATGCACCGATCAGTCCACTCCCTTCAGCGATACCGATGCCCAGCATGGCCACCAGCACGATGCCCAGTGGGGCAAAGTCGGTAAAATTGGTGACAAGCTCCAGCAGGATCCGGTGAAAACCCTCTTTTGATAACAGGTTCACTACTTCAACCTCTTCTCCTGTTCCAGGATGCACACCCGACCAACCGGCCCAGTGGGCGATCAGCGAAAACAGCAGCACTGAAAGTGCAAATAAAAGAAAAAGCGTTGCCGGGTGAGGCAGCGCATTTCCAACTTTTTCTGTCGCATTCAGTAACCGTGTAACAAAGGTCCGTTTTTTCGCCATCCAATATCAGGTTAAATTTGAAAGACCGAAAATAGCAAAGATTGTTCACATAATAAATCTTTTTCGGACCCATCTCACTGCGCAGCTGAACGTCCAGCCGTATCAGCATAAATCCCCCCATTACCTGACAGTAGCAGGATCAACTTCCGACTTTTACTATCGACTCATTTTCAGCGCTGCTATATACAGCCTCCTGAACAGCCAGGCTCTTCAGGTAATCGGACCCGTTGGGCTCAAAGGGTTCCCCGGAGAGAAATGCATCCATAAAATGACGCTGTGTTGCATAAACACAATCACCGGCGAATTCCTGTAAGGGAAGGTCATACAGATGGGGAAGCTCTTTAGCTCCAAGTTTTTTTGTCGTAATGGATCCATCAGGGTAGAGCCGGATACTTCCATCGGTTCCATCGATCAGGCTCGACCCAAAAGTCAGTCGCGGATTTTTATAATTCGGCTCATTGTACCTGTTGGCGTCCCATATGGCCCGTACGCCATTTTTCATCCTGAAAAAAATGATTCCCGCATCCTCTCCTTTGATCACAGGGTTGATCTGCCGAAGATCGGCAAATACCGTGTCCACTTCACCAAACAAATACCTGAACGTATCGATAAAATGAATGCCGTTTTCATACACCAGGAAACGTGGATATTCCCTGAAATAGGGTTGTCGTGGAATGTAGGCATCCTCTCCCCAACCGTCCCCCATCCGCGAACGGAAATAGATACTGTGCGGTGTTCCAATCACACCCGAATCCAGGAGTTGCTTGATCTCACGGTACCAGGGCTGAAAACGCCAATTCTCATGCACCATGAACCTGGTTTCCTTCGTGGAAACATGATCCACAATCTGACTGGCTTCATCCATGGTGGGTGCCAATGGTTTCTGGCAGATGATATGGATTCCCCGGTCTGCCGACTCACGACACATCTCAAGGTGTGTTTCAGGTGGAGTGATGATATCCACGATGTCGGGTTGTTCCCGGTCCAGCATTTCTATCCAGTCCGTGTAATGACGTTGAATTCCGCACTCCTCCATAATGCCGGTTGCTTTCTCTTTGTTACGATTGCACAGTGCAGTCACTTCCACTTCCGGGATTCTGCTCCATGCCCTGTACTGGAATCCGGCAAAATATCCGGCTCCTATTCCAACGATCTTGTATTTTATCATAGGTGACTAATTGGTATTATTCTTCTGTATATTCGGTTGTACGCTTTGACAGTACTGTTGATCCGTTCAAATTCAGTTGTCCTCCCTGCCCATTGCTGATCAGGATAAGGATTTTTCCGGATTCATCCTGATCCACGCAAAAACAGAGACGACTCCCAGCCCGGCAGCAACGTAGAAGAACGTGGTAACATTGCCGGTCCAGGACATCAGGTATGGAAATGCCAGGGCAGTGATAAAAGAACCGATGTTCCCGGCCATATTCATGGTTCCGGAAACCGATCCTGAATTTTCTTTACCAATATCAATACAAAACGACCAGGACGGGCTCAGGGTCATATCAGCCCCGAAAATTGCCAGGGAAAGCATCGCAACTGCGCTGATCGCTGTATCCATGGACAAACTTCCCAACAAGCCAATGATCATCAGACTGAATCCGATGATCGCCGGAACTTTCCGGCTCAATTTCCATTTTCCTGCCCTGTATATCGCATCTACAACACTCCCGGATACCCAGTTCCCCAGGGCACCGGCGACAAAGGGCGCTGCGGCATACAAACCCGCCTGCATCAGATCCAGTTCATACGTCTCTTTCAGGTGGGGCAACAACCAGGTGAGCGCAAAGAAAAAAGTGAAATTACTGCCAAAATATTGCAGCATCGCCAGCCACATATTCCCTGATCCAAAGAGTTTACCTGCTGTCAGGGGAGGCGGCTTGATGGCCTCTGGTTGCTGCCTTGATGCCAAAATATATGCACGCTCTTTTTCAGATAATCCTTTCTGATCCTCCGGCTTATTCCTGAATAAAATATACCACAGGAGAGCAAAAACGATTCCCGCGATCCCAAGCACCACGAAACTGGCTCTCCATCCAAGCGCAGTGATCATGCCAGCCACCAGTGGCATCGCCAGAGCAGCCCCTACCCTTGAGCCTGAAAAATTGATCCCCTGCACGATCCCGCGCTCTTTCATGGGAATCCAGGAGTAGACTGCCCGGGAAATGCCCGGGAACGCTCCTGCCTCACTGGCTCCGAATAGAAACCGTACAATAAGCATTCCGGTATAGCTCTTCACCAATCCGGTGAGTGCAGTGAAAAGTGACCATAAGGAAATGATCCCGGCCAGTACTTTCCTGGGACCAAAACGATCAGACATCAGTCCCCCGGGAACCTGGAACAATGCGTACCCCAGTGCAAAAGCCGATAAAACCCAACCCATCTGGTTGTCATTCAAACCCAAATCACCCGTTATCGGGTCCTTGGCCGCAGAAATGCAGGCCCTGTCGATATACATGAACAGGGAAATAAAAAACGTTCCGAATACAAACAGGAACCGGCGTGGTATGTAGGGTAGTTTCATCTTAGAAATTTATGAGTTAATATGTGATCATTAATTACTTCAGCTATTGTTCAAACTTCGATTATACTATTCGTCCACCTTTGG
>CAZPTO010000053.1:0-13473 GCA_964589155.1 uncultured Bacteroidaceae bacterium
TTTGAAATCGTATTCCGGATATTCATACAACGGCATCCTTTGCTCTGTCTGGCCCAGGCTATAGCCGAATAACCCTTCATAATCTTCCCTGACCTCCCCGATCTCTTCCAGTTGGGAGAGGTATTCGTGGATCGATTTTGATTCGATGATGATTACTTTACCCATCTTGTGAATGATCGGACTGTGGTGCCTGGTCTCATCATGATCAAATTCCAGTATCCTGCGGCCATACCTTGTAATTCCTATTACACGGAAAGTAAGGCTTTTCCCGACTCCGGGCAGGTTAAGTACATTCCTGTCCGTTGCAAGAAACGGGATATCAAGGAACCTGCGTAATGCTTCGATGTTTTCCACGGTGTTTTTCGCTTCTTCCGAAAAAGATTGTACTGTAGCATGCTGGTCGGGAGGGATTTGACCAAAGATCTTTTCTTCTAATTCTTCCTGCACCACGCGAGCATTGGGTGTGAAACTGTAATTATTTTCCATATAACCCTTTACTGTAAATGTATAGTAGGGGAGCACCCCGACATCGTTCAGTACTTTTCTGAGTTTGGCTGAGTGCCCACGCCGGGAAGCTGCGGTGGTAAATACCAATTGATTGGTAACGATCCACCCGGCTGCGATCAGGCGCTGAATGGCAATATTGGCCTCTGGCGTGATTTCCATTGGTGACACGAAGTGGGTTTGGATGATAAATTGCCGGATTCCGATCTCCAAAGCTTTTCCACGAAATTCAGAAAGTATTTTTGCAAGGCTGAGTGTGAGCCGTTGAGGCAGGTAGACCGGCAGGCGTGTTCCTAACCGCACCCTCAGGATTTCTGCTTTTTTCTCTCCCTCAGGCAGCGCGCGGTTGTTTTCTTTTTTCCGACGGGCCATTTCAAAGATCTCATCCAGGATCTGTTTGAGGGTCTGGTCTGAGCTCATCAGGGCATCCCCGCCTGTAATCAGTATGTCCCTGAGCTGTGCATCCTCTTCGAAATAATTCATGAGCCGTTTCAGTTTGTCGGGCCATTTTTCGTCCGGCATCAGTCGGTCCAGGTTAAAATTGAGTCTGCCCGACTGGAAATCGTACATGCGTTGACATGAGGAGCAGAGACCGCCGCAGGCCCTTCCCATGGAATCAGGGATCAGGATGGCAACTTCGGGATAGCGCCTGTGCACATTGTTCTGTGAAGGCAGGATCCAGCCTGCTGCATTTGGTTCTCCTGGTCTGACGGTGTCTTCTTTTTCCCAGGCAACGATGTTCCCGAATTCTTCCACCAGCTTTTTACTGTAGATAATATAATGCCTGATGGCGAGGTCTGCCCCAACAGCAAAATAGGGAACCCTGACGTGCAGCAGTGAGAGGTAATAGGGATTCACAAAAAAAGGAATTCCCGCCTGTTCAGCTTCATAGAGGATTTTCATTGTGTCGGGATCCAGGGAATGATCCAGCATCTCGTTCAGTAAGCCAGGAGACCGGACTGCAAAGTGCAGGTGAAACTTATGATTTTCCCACCACCGTTCCATTTTTTCCAGTTTTTGTTCCTGGGAGTCTGCTTCTTCAAACCTGTACCTGGCACTTTTTATCTCGCCTGAATCAATTTTCTTTATCAGTATTTTTATGATCCGTTGTTTGTTTTCCTCCCTCAGCTGCACGATACGCGGATCCATCCCGGAGGGATATTTGTCCATCCATTCTTCCACCTGGCCTTTTGTTGGGAGTTCGGTGCGGGAGTCACCGCGCAGTTGTCTGAAAAGCTGAATCATATCTTTGAAAAATCCAGGCCTGGCTCCGCCGGTGCCTTTGTTCACCGCCAGCCAGATCAATCGAAGCGGATTACTGACAGCGATTTCGCCCCTCAGGTTCAGGTCCGGATACTCCTTACCTGCGTTGTCAATATAGTCGAGAATCCTGATGATCGCATAGTCGCGCCATTCCAGTTTTTCAAAAAGCTCACGTGTCGGATGTTTAGCATGGTAAAACTTAAATGCATCCTTCCTGTCTTTCAATGTTTTATCGATCCAATCACGCACACCTACCACTACTTCGGTTTCGTTTTTGGAACTCCGTAATATCTCTTCAAGTTCAGGATTTTCGGCCAACAGCTGTTTCAACAGCTTGTGGGATTCTACATTGATAGCGATTTTGTCCAGTTTTTCAAGTTCCGTCATGACGAGGTGTGATTTTTCCGGATAAGTTAATTAAAATAGATACAGTAAGAAAATAATTCTATAAACTCTGATTCTGGTTTGTGGTTGAAAGTTTTGTGTGGTTGGAACTGAAAAAATGAAGCAAGAAAAGGAAATGGAAGACAAGCTGAACTATGACTAACACGCAGGCTGAGTTTTTCATCATTGTGGAAAAGTTCTTATCACCGTTCGAAAAACCAGTATTGATACGGTATTTGAATTCTTTTCGGACGATACGGTGACTTTTGATTTGCTTGCACTCAGGAACGGTGTCATGGAATCGCTTGCCAGTGAAAAATTCACGCCTGGACGCTACGATCAGATGCGGCCCTGGAAGGATTTGTATCCAGCGAAGCAGAAGGAGTTCAGGTAAGTGCCATGGAGAAGACTATTCCCGATTTTCAGCTGAATGCAGCAAAATAACCCCTGCAGCATACGTGCATGAGTTGACATTAGTAATCGCTTCAAATTCCTGTGATCCAGTCGAGTATCGCAATGGAGAATGAGCAAAATTAACACGAACTATTTTTCAATTGTTGATCTATCTCATCCTCCCTGGATAGCTGAAGGATACCTAAATAAAAGAACGAAATGCCTACGGCCAGAATCAGGTGGCTGAGGTCATTTCTGTCGAACCACCTGAAGAGGTTGACCTCAAGTAAAAAGACAGCAGATGAAGGGATCATGATCAGTACGCCTGTAAAAAAGAAACTGAAGTGACTCGAAAGGCCGATCCTGTAATAATGAAGCCCAAGAAATCCTGCCGAGAACGTTACACCCATCAGGCTGTTCAGTATGACCAGCAGGATAGAAAGGCTGATCTTGTTGGCCGGGGTTGCAAACACCAGTATAACGATCAACATCAGCAGCATAAGCACCAGTTTTAGAGAAGATAAAAGAGAAAGTCTGTTCGCAAAAGCTTTATCGGGATGTATGGAGAACATGGATGATTCGATGAAATATACTGACACGATTGCAAACAGCCATGCAGGAATCTTTCCTCCCAGATCAAGATAGTTATAGAATGCGTGTCCGATTCCTCCCAGTATGGTTCCGACCCCGAAAAGGAACAGGAACAACTGCCAGTTTCTGAAAAACATATGTGTTGAAGGAAGCTGTGCGACTTTTCTTGCAAAAAACACCGACAACAACCCCAGTAACGCATCTGTGATCAGTACATTAGGTTCCAGCAGATCGAGTCCGAACAGAACAAATTCTATAATTTCTGAGTTAGTGCTGATGATTATTACCAGGGACCATTTGAGGTCACCGGCCGTTAAAGATGGGCAAAAATATTTAAAAGAGCCTCTCACGGGACTTGAACCCGCGACCTGCTCATTACGAATGAGCTGCTCTGCCAACTGAGCTAAAGAGGCTTTCGCCGGATAGCAAGGGGGCTTTATTATTCAGAGGCACCTTTGTGATTTTTCCCGGCATGTAAATTTAGTAAATAAAAAAATTCAAGCGGGTCCAAATATTTATTCGCGGCTGATTATTTCAGAACAGACAATGATCAAATTTGTTATTTTTACATAACAAAACTAATCATATGAAGATATTACGACCACTTTTCGTGATTTTACTGGCCCTGACCGTTTCATGTTCCAATGTTCCGCTGACAGGCAGAAAGCAGTTTACAGCAATTCCTTCTTCACAGATGCTTGCATTGAGTGTCGACAGTTATTCGCAGGTATTGTCGGAAACTCCGATTTCTGACAATTCAGCATATAATGCAGCTGTGAATCGTGTTGGAAAAAAGGTCGTTGTTGCTGTGGAGGAGTACATGGCGATGAATGGACTTTCATCCAGGATTGAAGGGTTTGACTGGCAGTTCAACGTCCTGGAATCTGAAGAAGTGAATGCCTGGTGCATGCCCGGCGGACAAATCGCCTTTTACGAGGGGATCATGCCAATCTGCGGAGATGATAATGGTATTGCCATTGTTATGGGACATGAGATTGCACACGCCATAGCGAAGCATGGCAATGAGCGCATGTCGCAACAATTGCTGATTAACATGGGCGGAGTAGCACTCTCGGAGGCACTTGAAACAGAAAAAGAGCAAACGCAGCAGTTGGCTTTGCTGGCTTTCGGCGTTGGAACCCAGCTTGGGTTGTCATTACCCTATAGCCGGACGCATGAGTCTGAAGCGGATGAACTTGGGCTCTATTTCATGGCAATGGCAGAATATGATCCACGTACCGCACCGGCATTCTGGGAGCGCATGGAACAGGCAGGGGGTGCACGTCCGCCCGAATTCCTTTCCACTCATCCGGATCCGTTCAACAGGATAGAGCACTTGCATGAGATTATGCCCAAGGCGTTGGAATACTATAATGCTGCCAAGTGAGTGTCATGATCCAGCTTACTGTATCATCAGGCAATCAACAGCCTAACATGGAAACAGCCTGGTATGGATACTGCGGAATCAGGAGGGGCGTGACCAGGTTACAACGCAAACTGTAATTCACTGAGATTTTTATATACACCGTGATCGAGGCTGATCAATTCTTCGTGGGTGCCGGTCTCAGCGATACGTCCGTGCTCAACAACTATGATCTGGTCTGCATATCTGATGGTGGATAATCTATGTGCAATCACGATGGAAGTGCGTCCTTTCATAAGTTTCTCCAATGCATCCTGCACCAGTTTTTCCGATTCAGAATCGAGCGACGAAGTGGCCTCGTCGAGGATTAAAATGCGTGGGTCTTTGAGCACTGCCCGGGCAATGGCGATTCGCTGTCGCTGACCACCCGACAATTGCGTGCCGCGTTCTCCAACAACAGTGTTGAGTCTTTCCGGGAACCGTTCGATAAATTCATGGGCATTGGCTTTTTCAGCTGCTTCAAGGATCTCCTTCTCTGATGCCCCGGGTTTTCCATAGGCGATATTTTCCCCGATCGTGCCACCAAACAGGAAAATATCCTGGGGTACCAGGGCAATCTGTTTTCTGAGACAGGAAAGCTCATAATGAGTAGCGGGCTGCTCATCGAAGAATATGGTTCCGCTGGTGGGATGATAGAAATTGAGCAATAGTGATGTTAAGGTTGATTTCCCGGCACCACTGGGACCAACCAATGCAGTCATCCGGTCCGCCGGGATGATGAGGTCAATGTTATCCAGGACCAATTCTTCTGGCCTCCCAGGGTAGGAAAAGGAAACATTTTCGAAGCGGATCTCTCCGTGGACCTCCTGTTCCGAACAATCTTCTTCAGCATGATTGAGCGCTTCTCCCTTTTCTTCGAATATTTCAAACAGGTCCTCCGTGGCTCCGAGAAACCGCTGGATCTGGGTAAATACATTGGCGAGTCCTCCAATGGTACCCCCGATGAACCCGGAATAGAGTACGAATGAGAAGAGTTCCCCGGCATCGATCTCTCCGGTCGCAAGGAGCGTTGAGCCTTTCCATATGACTGCAACCATGGCACCGAAGAGTCCGAAGATCAGGAACGAAGAAAAGGCACCCCTGTAGCGGCCGCTTTTAATGCCTATGCGGGCGATCTCGAGGGTTTTGTTTTTGTACCTGTTGATCTCATGGGGTTCATTGGTATACGCCTTCACGCTCTTTATGCCCTGGAGTGTTTCCTCGACGACCGTATTGGAATCTGCCACCTCCTTCTGCGCCTTTTTAGAAAGTGAACGGATGAACCTTCCGAAAAAAACACTCATTAACACCACCGCCGGAATGATCGCCAGCATGAACAGCGTGAGCCGGCCTGAAGTGATCACCAACAGGGTGATGCCTCCAACGATGATGATGATCTGCCGAATGAATTCAGCCAGGGTGGAGGTCATGGTCTCCTGCAGCAGTGCGATGTCCGAAGAGATCCGGCTGTTCAGTTCTCCAACGCGGCGTTTATCGAAAAAGCTGACCGGCAATTTGATTAAATGGTTATAGGTGGACTGCCTCAGATCTGCCAGTGCATTCTCAGAAACTTTCACGAACAGGAACACCCGAAAATAGGAGAATGTGGCCTGTATGATAAGCACGCCGGCGAGGATCAGTGCAATGCGATCGATGTTTTCTGCCAGGTTTCCCTCATTCCCTGCACTGACCAGGTCGCCGAGTAATTTTGGAAATGCCAGGCTTGCTGAACTGGATCCCAGCAGGAAGAGCATCCCGAGGGCATATTGCCATCCATAGGGCCTGATGTAGCTAAATAATCGTGCCGCTTCCCTGAGCCCGGTGAGTGTAATCTTTTTCTTTGGCACATCGCTTCTGCCCATGATCCTGCAATTTACGTTCTTTTAAACAAAGCACAGGATGAAGAGTTCAGCTGTTAAGGTTGGTTTTTTATGTAAATAGCATGATTCCTTTGGAGGCAAGGAATACAAGAACACTTGCATGGGTCAGGTCGCCAATAATAATGATCAGGTTAAGCCTGGCATGCGGATATTTGAGGGAAGCCAGCATAAGCAATAGCCAGTCGTTGGGCAACGGAATGAAGCTGATGTAGATATAGGCAATCAATGGAATGTATTTTTCCCTGGATCCCTTTCTAAGGAATGAGGCTGTCTTATTGAACCAACTGTCCAGTTTTCCGGACATCAGGTCCCTACCTTTTCGTCCAAAATAATAGAGGAACAAATCTCCTGCACTAAGGCTGATACCTGCGATGAGGGCAAGCAAAAAAGGATTAAGGCCTCCTGCCAGCCCGGCGATGAGTATGCTGTAAAACGAAACTGCGGTAAATGTTGAAAAACCGGCAAAAAAGGAGGCGATCAATGTAATAATGTATCCGTTCCTGGTTCCAATTTTCTCCAGGATTTCCTCGGGATTGGTGTAGGTGCTGATCAAAAAGAATGAGATGATCACCAGTGCCAGCATGATGAATGTGATCCATCTTCTCCTTCTTTTAGACCGGGATAGAGCCATTTAACTGTATACATTTATCAGGTGCGGGCACCGAAATATTTTGTTATCTAATGAACCTTTTTCCATCCTATTTTTTTACAATTGATAGCTTTGAATCACAGAGCAAATTAATAATCATATAGCTATATGTCAAATTAACTCGCTGAGAACCCATTATTGCTGCTTATTCGATCATATCCTTGAAGGTTCTTGCATTTTCCGGCGCATGGGCATCCACATCGTTATTAAAATATGCGAATAACTGCCTGGTACCTGATGATGCAATCTTGTTTTTCCACGCTTGCAATTCCTTTTTTGAATAATGGTAATTGTACCAATCATCTTTCCCGTGGAAACGAATATACACCACCTTGTTGATATCCAGCAGGTCTTCCGGCAGATCACCAGGTGCCGACAGACTGGACACTGTCATGTGATCGTAACCTGATAACGTATCATAGGTTTCTTCTGTAAACCAGGAATTGTCTCGGAATTCCATTACATGAATGAAGTCATGGCTCAATGTCTCGCAGAAGCTTTCCAGCTTTTCCAGGTCAGCATGTTGATTACCTGGGAGTTGCCAAAGGATACAGCTAATTTTCTCCGCCAGGGGTTCTATGCCTTTTAGAAATTTCTTCACGTGTGGTTCAGGGTCCTTGAGTTTTTTCATATGTGTGATGTACCGGCTGCCTTTCAGGGTGAATCTGAACTCTTCCGGAGTCTGTTCTTTCCATGACCTTAGTGTTGATTTTTCCGGGATATTGTAAAAACTGTTGTTGATCTCCACGCTGTTGAATTTCTCCGCATAAAAGGATAACCATTCTTCTTTTTTCATCCCTTCCGGATAAAAAGGTCCATGCCAGTCATCGTAATGATAGCCCGAACAACCAATATTGCTGTTTTTTCTTCCCATGGGACGTAGATGGTTTTATGAATTTTTTTCCTGGCATTCCGGACAATACCAGCTTCTTCTCCCGGATATCTTCTCCGATTTAACTTGACCGTCACATGCGGGACAATTTTCGCCTTTTCTGCGGTGTGGTATCAAATAACCTTCCGGCAGCTTTTCAGGATCTGCATCCGATGAAATAGCTTTTTTCAATACTTTCTTCATGATCCTGTGTAGCTCCCTGATCTTCTCATCTTTAAGATTGCTGACTTTTTCACCGGGATGGATCTTCGATTGGAAGAGAATCTCGTCACTGTAAATATTGCCGATGCCTGCAATCGTCGACTGATCCATGAGCGCTGATTTGATACCCCCTTTTTTCTTTTTCATGGCATCCAAAAATTCCTTTTCACTTAAATCGAGCGCGTCCTTCCCAAGGTCATGTTCCTGCCTGAATTGAGCAGGTGATCCGGTGAGCCTGATCCTGCCCAATTTACGTTTACTGGTTACTGCAAGGTTCTTATCCCGGTTGCTGAATTCGATGGAAAGCACGGAATATTCTGGTGGGTTGTCACTCTTTTCATAGGTTTCAACCGCACCAGTCATCCCGAAATGCAACACGAGCCATTTATTATCTCCCGTTTCCACCAGGCAATATTTTCCTTCTCGCCGGGTTGAGGTAATCTTCTGTTCCTTTAATCCGGATATCTTTTTTTTGGAAACCTTCAGTACCCTGCTTCCTGCAGGGGAGATTTTCTTTATGGTCCTGTCTTTTGCATGGTCATCTATCCGTTTCCTGTATATTTCCACATCTGGTAATTCAGGCATTTTCTGTCTTTTAAATTATTTACAAGTCTTTTCCAACACGTAAACACGCTTTCAATGTTACGCATCCTGGTGTATGCAAGGCAAAAACATTAAGAAAAAGAGAATGTATCACAGCCTGTTGACATTTGATACATCCTCTTTTTGAAGAATCCGGATCAGGATACAGTGATCTGGCGGGAGGGTTTTTTCCTGGCATGCTCCAGTTTTGGAAGTACCAGCCTTAAAATTCCATCCGAATATTTTGCATCGATCTTATCTCCATCAACGATATTTTCGGGAAGCGTGAATGTACGCTGAAAGGATTGGTAGCTAAACTCCCTGCGGGTATATGCAGCCTCTTTTCCTTCTTTTTCTTCCTTACGCTCTGAGGAAACGGTCAGCATATCGTTTTCGAGATTTACATTGAAATCATCTTTTTTCATGCCGGGTGCTGCTACCTCGACAATGAATTCATCATCGGTTTCTTTTACATTGACTGAAGGCACAGAGGTCCGGGTATTTGAAAAATTTGAAAGCCAGTGATCTCTGAGTTCGTCATCAAAATACCTTCTTGTCTCTGAAGGAACTTGTGGTGTAAATGTTCTGATTAAAGCCATAATAAAACCTCCTTTTTTTTACATTTTATTCTACTGCTCTGAAACCAAAAAATGTTCCATACGACACCTGAAATGATTATTTTTTTTCATCATTTTCATGTGCATGCTTCATGCTGCTCTCAGGCAAGGTTGCGCACAATTGTTAACGATCGGTAAGCACTTGCTGAACCGGGTAATATGTCTGCACTGTAGAAACCATATTGGGGAATTAGTTCAACAATAAACAAACCCACGCTGTTCCCTGCGGTCACAGCTGGTTTTGTTATCGATAAAATCTCTTACGGAACATTGATGGGGATTATTCCCGATGGTCATGATCCCTGAGGGGGGAGGTGTTTCAACCATGGATAACCCACGCTGTTCCCTGCGGTCACAGCTGGTTTTGTTATCGATAAAATCTCTTACGGAACATTGATGGGGATTATTCCCGATGGTCATGATCCCTGAGGGGGGAGGTGTTAAGCCCTTCAAAACCTGCGCAGCTCCTTTCAGTCGCTACTGGTTATTTGTATAAAGCTCTGCTTACAAAAACTCCCTGTGGTCGTTTTTGACGCATCTCTTTATAAAAATAACCCGGAAAGCTCTGCTTCCCGGGTTTTGAAGGGCTTGCGGAGAAAGGGGGATTCGAACCCCCGGTACGCGCGAGGCGTACAACGGTTTTCGAGACCGCCCCGTTCGACCACTCCGGCATTTCTCCGTTGCGAAGGTATAAAATTGAAAATACTTATGAAATTTCATAGAATAATCCTTCACCTATAGCCAGTTTCATCAATGCGAGAAAGATGGCCGTGTTGATTCTGAAGTGTTATCCTGATTTCAGACGTTTTAAAGCATTTTGGGCCGCCATTTTCCCGGTGAGGATTGCGATGGGGATGCCTGCAGGGCTGTAGGACCATTGTCCGGCCTTGAATACATCCTTCAATGGGGTTTTTACCGACTTCGCCACCTGGCTGAATTTATGCGTGACCGGGATCGATGGATTGGTATATGCCCAACCCACAATGGCCCCATCCGTACTTCCGGTCATTTTATGAATAGTTTCAGGCGATGAAGAAAAACGCCCGGTGATCTTTGACCGGATCCCAGGAAAAATTTCCTGCATCTGATCCGTGATCAGGTCTTCCATGTAATACCTGAACTCCCCATGCCACCCCTGGGCGATGATCGTTCTTTCCAGTTGATGTTCGAACAATATGCTCGTAATCATTGCTGTTTTCCCGGCCGGAGCCAGGGCGCTGTCCCTGAGCGCCGGGATCGATACCTCGAATGTATTATATCGCACCAGTTCTTCCAGGTATTTTTTTATCGATGCCTTGTCATTCCCCGGGGGGGCAATCTTTGAGAGTCCTTCTTTTGAGGGAGTGATGAAGCTGTGTTCTGCTGTGCGCTCCCTGAAATAGCCAGGATCCATATCGATCAACAGGTAAACAGTGAAGACAGATTCTGCCCCGCCCAGGTCCCGCAATTCTTTCTTCCTGACAATGAAGTTTTTTTTGTCTTTTTCTTCACTAAAGCCGTCTTCATTTGTGATTGAATAGAGGGTCTTCAAATCCGCAGCCCAGATAAGTGAGCGGTATCCATGCTTTTTATCCTTTTCATCCACCACATATTTTTTATCTGGATGAAGTTCTTTAATCGAATTTCCCGGCATCAGCACCGCGCCGTTTTCCAATGCGTATTTTTCAAGTGCTGCAGGGAGTTGCCCGGTTCCGCCTGCCGGATAGTGATAATCGTTGTACAACGAAAAATAGCTCAGGGCAAACGATGTTGGTGTTCCCTTGAAGAAATGCTGTGCAATGTTGTCTATCAACTGCTGGTTATCAGTAAACCTCCCGAGGTAAACTTCCACGGGAGTGTTCAACCGTTCAATTTTTCTTATGGTCACCAGGAATTTAAACAGCCAGGGCATCAAAGTCTTAAAAATAAATTTGTAGTCATTTTTAAGATCCTTGAAGAGTGGATTTTCAATTCCGTACAGGACGTTCATATACCCTGTGATCTTCCATATTTCGCGAATGATCTTGCGGATCGCTTCCTGGTTCCCGGGAAACTCCTTGTTTAAAAATGTTTCATACTGTGCAATACTCTCTTTTCCTTCCAGCCAGAGCATGGAAGTGCCGGTCCCCAGTGAGACGTTGCTTTTAACAACATCCAGGTGTATCCCCAGTTCTTTTAGCATAGGAAAGACAATTCCGGAATTTTCGATGGAACGAATACCGCCATCCAGGATGAATCCATCGCGCTCAAATGATGAAACCAGGCCGCCGAAATATTCCTGCTTTTCAAACAGCTGAACAGACTTGCCTGCTTTTGCAATATAGGAGCACGCGGTGAGTCCCGCCATTCCTCCCCCGACTATTACAACATCAGATGTTATCATGTGACCAGGATCTTTTTAATTCGTTGCTTCAATTTTACTGAACTTGGATTCCGGATCAATAACCGACAGGTCCAGGTGATCCTTCAAAACATTCATGGTATGTAAATAAACCTTTTTTGAGAAAGCTGACTCCTGGGCATGTGGCGCCGGTTTCTCCATATTGGTCAGGTTGTAAAACCGGCCATTTATGCCTTTCATTTCGTCACTTGTTGTAAGAAAGTAGATGGCTTCTGCAGAAATCCTTGGGTTTTTCAGAAAAGGTGTTACCACAATTTTATAATATATCTTGTAGAGCCACCCGCTCTTGCTGTCGATATTTGACTTTACTGCACCCGGGTGCATGGAATTCAGCATGATTCCGAATTTTTCAAGCTCCTTTTTCAGCGTATACATGCAGTGCAATTGTGCGCTTTTGGAGGCGCCGTAGCCTCTTAATCCAGTATAGATCCTTTTATTCCATGCAAGATCATTCAACCTGACGTTACTGAAACGATGTCCTTCCGAATTGATGTTCAGGACAACTGGTGCATCGCTCCTGGATAGCAAAGGGACCAGGTTGATGGTAATCAGAAAACCGGACAGGTGATTTACAGTATATACGGAATCAATGTGATCCGCAGTGAGCTTTTTCCTGGTTCTGAAGGAACCCGCGTTATTCACCAGGATGTCGATTTTACTGACTTCAGACCTGATTTGCTCAATGGCAGCAGTCACTTCAGAAAGCATTGACAGATCGGTGGTATACAACCTGCAAGAGCAGTTGTGTGCCTTTTCGATGCGTGTTTGAACCGCTTTCCCTTTTTCCTTATTACGCACCAGCAGAATCAATTTGGCTCCCATTGAAGCAAAATGCATGGCCGCAGCATATCCAACACCAGAAGTTGCTCCCGTGATGAGAACTACCTTGTTGTTGGCCCTTTTCAGCGAAACTTTCTGCGACAATCTGCTTGTCCGTATGAAATCAAGTTCATCCGGTAATTTCAACCTCATAAGTGTACTGTTTAACCGAATTTTCGTTTCATGAATCTCCTGTAGGCTTTTCCAAACCGGGGAATATTGTCAAAAATATCTCCCCACAGGTCATAGTAATCCCGCTGTTCCATGATCATCCCTTCTTCATTGAGTACCAGCTTCGTGGTTCCATGCAGGTCACTTGTCGGATTCCTTTTGAATTGCATGGTCATAATCCATTCCATCAGGATCACGTTCTCATTCTGAGCAATACTCAGTATATTCATTTCCAGTTCTTTGCAGCGCTTGGTCAACCTGTTGCACATTTCGACAAATTCATCTTTTCCCTCGATACGCTGAACTGAATCCTGGAAAATCATATTTTGGTGATAATATGGGAAAATGTGCTCCCAATCAGGCTTTCCATGCGTATTATAGGTTTTACTCCAAAGATCAGCTACAGATTCAATTGTCAGCATGCTATGTTATTTGGTTCTTAAACCTACTAAAAATTTCTTTTCGCTCTGATTTTGGAAGATAAAATCATTGTTATTGTAACATACAACGCTCTTCAGTTCAATCCATAAATTGTTGTTTCCTGGCAGTGGTATGTGGAGGCACCTGGCGTTGGAGTTTGATTTTTGTCATATTTATTATAATTTGAGGTTGCAGGTGATAATTTCAGGATTCCAGGCGAGGAGAAATCATTGCTATCTCATTTATGAATAGATTCTTATGATTAATATTTGAATAACATAGTTTTATTTGTGAAAAGCAAGTACCCCTTTCAAATTGTTTTTAT